>JAFOMO010000144.1 GCA_017418905.1 Clostridia bacterium
ATTTGTTCTGCACGAGGCAAATTTTCGCAGGAATACTGACGTATTTCAAGAAAATTTAACGCTGTGCAGGGCAAATCGGACAAGCAGAAATTAAAAGTTATTGATGAACAGTTCCTTAGTACAACATTGAATGAAGTTTGACCGCGCGCAATAAACTATTGGTCAAATTATGTATGACCGCGAATTTCCACTTTCCACTTTCAACTTTCCGCTTTTTTAGAAGCTTTCAACTTTCAGTTGAAAGTGCAACCTTCATCATTATCGCACATTCCATTCTCTTCTTGAAAAGCTCGCAGCCGTATTCATATACTCCCGTAACAGAACCCGATGAATGATAAGAGTTAGCCGCACAACCGCCGCTGCAATAGAGCTTTGCCCAACAGTCTTGACATTCTTTTCTTGCGTATGCATTGCAAAGCTTAAATTCGTTCTGTACCTCTTTATTCTGTACTCCGTCCCATATATTGCCGAGGCTGTACTTTTCGTCACCTACAAACTGATGACACGGAAAAAGCTCTCCCCACGGTGTTACTGCCATATACTCCGTTCCAGAACCGCAGCCCGATATTCTCTTATATATACAAGGACCATGCTCTAAGTCTATCATATAATGATAGAATGTAAACGGTCTGCCCTCTTTTTCTCGCTTTAACATCTCTTTTGCGAGTATCTCATACTGCTCAAACAATACTGGAAGATCGTCTTTTGTGAGCGCATACAGGTCATCAGGCTTGCACACAACAGGCTCCATTGAAAGCTCGGTAAAGCCTAAGTCTGCCATGTGAAATATATCGTTAGTAAAATCGGTGTTGTTATGAGTAAATGTACCTCTTATATAATAGCCCCTGCCCTCTCTTTTTTCGACAAGCTTTTTGAATTTAGGCACGATAGTATCATAGCTGCCCTTACCGTTGACCGTCTTGCGAAGTCTGTCGTGAATCTCCCTGCGTCCGTCAAGACTGAGTACGACATTGTGCATTTCTTTGTTTGCAAAGTCTATAACGTCATCATCTATCAGAACGCCGTTTGTGGTAAGAGTAAAGCGGAAGTTTTTGTTATGTACCTTTTCTATTTCTCTGCCGTATTTTACTATTTCTTTTACAACCTCCCAGTTCATCAGCGGCTCGCCGCCGAAAAAGTCTACTTCAAGATTTTTTCTCGTACCCGAGTTTTCGATAAGAAAGTCAAGCGCCCTCTTGCCTACTTCAAGCGACATCAAAGCCCTGTCGCCCTGATACTTGCCTTGACTTGCAAAGCAGTATTCGCAATTCAGATTGCAGGTATGAGCAACGTGCAGACAAAGTGCCTTTATTACCGTATTTCTTTTTTTGAGGTCAAAGGCTTTATCTGCATATACATCTTCTGTAAAAAGCTTGCCGCTTGCTTTAAGCTCTTCTATCTCTTCAAACAGCTCGTTTATATCGCTGTCTGTAAGCTCGTCTGCATAGTTCTGCAAAAGTACTGTTCTTATTTCTTCCTGCGTATGTGTTTCGTACATTCCGATAGCGTCATATGCTGCCTCGTCAACATTGTGAACGCTTCCGCTGAAAACATCGAGTACGATATTATATCCATTCAATTTATACAAATGTACCATAGTATTTTTTCCGATTAAAAAAGATAAGCCGCTGCAATCCTTTATAGGCTGAAACGGCTTTTATTCCCATTGTATTAACAGGATCATAACGATCGAACTTTTATGGAAATTTGCGTATCCGCCGTTGTTTAAAAACTGCGGATACGCAATGATCTCATAAAATGATTATTTCTCGCACTTCTGATTAGCTACACCGCATGATGTTTTGCATGCAGACTGGCAAGAAGTCTGGCATTCGCCGCAGCCGCCTGTCTTAACGCTCTTCTTCAGATCGCGGGTTTCGATAGTCTGAATTCTTTTCATAAACGGATAACCTCCTTTATTATTTGACACATTTAGTGTATCACAAATCTTTGCTGTTGTCAATGCCGATATTACCCGTCACAGAACCAACTTTTATCAGGAAATTCTGAAATTCAAGCCGCCGTAATTATCGGGATTTTCAACTACCTTTGCGTCATATGATACAAGCTCTTCAAAAGTTGCAGTAAACGACGCACTCTCTTTATTATTCGGGTCGATAGGCTTAAAGTGAAGAACAAAGCTTACCCACTTTGCAGGATAATCAGTCTGATTTATCGCATTTACCTTCACTGTGCCGAGCTTGTCATCGTTTGCTGTTATTACAAACATATCGCTGTCGTTATTATCGGTCTTGAAAGTAATACTGTCAAATTCAAACAGATCATCATTGTAGTAAATGAAGAACAAAGCACCGCCTATTCCCTGATCGTACTTTATATTGAATACTGCGTCATTGCCCGATGTTTCAACGTCTGTCTCTGAGTCGCTTGTATCTGTGTCTTCTGTGATTGTTACCTCTCTGTATTCGCCTACATCAGACTTAACGGCAACGCCGATAGAATATCTGAGAATATCAAGACAATCACGGTTATCTACCTTGCCGTCATTGTTAACATCGGCTGCAAGTGCAGCGAACTCATCCAGAGATGTAAGCTTGATAACATAACGCTGTGCAAGCAGACTGTCTCTTGCAGTTATCTTTTCGTCCTTGTTTACGTCGCCTACAAGTATCGTTACTGTATTATTGCTGTCTGTGTCGTCTGTATCCGACGTTTCACTATCGTTATCGTTTGAAGTGTCTGTGTTGTCTGTGTTGTCTGCGTTACTGTCTGTATCGATCGGTATTCCTGTATCAGTGTCTGCGTTACTGTCTGCGTTACTTTCTGTATCGATCGGTATTCCCGTATCAGTGTCTGCGTTACTGTCTGCGTTGCTGTCTGTATCGATCGGTATTCCCGTATCAGTGTCTGCGTTGCTGTCTGTGGTATCTGTGCTGTCTGTATTGTCTGTGTTGTCCGTGTTGTCTGTGCTGTCTGTATTGTCCGTGTTGTCTGTATTGTCTGTGTTGTCCGTGTTGTCTGTGTCATCGGTATCGGGTAAGAGATCACTGTCGATCTTTCCGTAGTAATCGGGGTCTTCAATGTTTTCTGCGTCAAAGGTCACAAGCTCTATAAGCTTCGCATAGAACAAGCCGTCAATGCTGTCGTATTCTTTAAGAGCCTTGAAATGAAGCACAAATGTTACCTTTGTATCGGGGGAATCTGTCGCATTTATAACATTTACTCTTACAGTATCCTCTGTCTTGTCGTCAACCACAACAGTCTGATACTTATCCGAATCATAACCGCTTATACTTACATACTCGAACACAGGATCGGATAGAGTAAAGTTGTAGTATACCTCGAACAATGCTCCGCCTATACCCTTTTCATGCTCAATAGTATATATAATATCCGTATCGTGAAGTGTCTTGGAGCTGTCCGTATCAGCATTGCAGTCCGAATCGCTGTTGAAATCCTCATTTGTTTCATTGTTTGACTCGGAATCCTCATTTGTTTCAATCTCGGAATCGCTCTGAGCAGGCTCGCCAACGTCAATAACAAGCTCTACATCTTCATTTTCTACACTTACATAATCTTCAGCGTCTGTATAAACTACCTCTGCATTAAAGGTCACAAGCTCAAGCAGGCGAACAACAAAGCCCGATTCCGATGAAGCGGAAGCGTTGGAAGATCCTGCCTGATTAAAGTGTATATCAAATTTAATAGTTTCATCAGCGTCACCCGAACAGATCACATTGATCTTTACAGCTCCGAGATGATCGTCATTGATAACTGCCATGTAATTATCTGTATCATAGCCTGTCACGCTTGCAAACTCGTAATTATCGGGGTATAGCACCTCAAACAATACGCCGCCTATAAGATCGGGGTGTTCTGCGATAAAGTATATATCGGTGTCGCCGTATAATATATCAGACTGTAAATCGGAATCACTTGTAGTTTTGTCGGAAGATGAATCAATATCTGTTTCTTCACCGTCAATAAAATGTCCGAATGTTTTGCATTCGGGGACAACATTGCCCTCTGCGTCTACAAGCTCAATGCAGTGTGAATAGAACTTGGCTTCTCCGTTTTCTTCTTCAAGCTTGAAAACAAGAGTTACAGAAAGCTCATCATCATACTGATCTGTTACGGCAAGAGCGTTAACTCGTGCTGTACCCTGATAATCGTCAAATACAACTACATTATATTTTTCTGCGTTAAAGCCCTTTACAGCAGTAAGAGTATAGATACCCGGCTCATAGTATATTTCAAACATTGCGCCGCCTATGCCCTTGTCATATTTTATCTCATATGTAACGTCTTTGCTTCCAAATTCGTAATTAGTCGTATCTGTTTCAGAGTCCGGTTTATCTTCATCGGTCATACTGTCTGTGTCCGGCTCATCAGTGTCGGTAATGCTGTCTGTTTCGCTTTCAGTGTCTGTGTCCGGCTCATCAGTGTCGGTAATGCTGTCTGTTTCGCTTTCCGTGTCTGTGTCCGATGTGTCACTGTCTGATTCTCCATGACCTTCGGGATCGAAAAGCTCCAGAAGCTGTGAATCAAATTCGGGGTTTTCGGAATCATTTACCATGAAAGAAACAACAATCGTAAGCTCCTTGTCATACTGATCTGTAAGAGCAAGTGCGCTTAATGTCAATGTGCCTGCGTAATCGTCATGAGCGATAACGCTGTAAACATCTGCGTCATATCCGCTTAAAGAATAAGGAGTCGCAATTTCCCACGGATAATATACTTCCCACACTACGCCGCCGATACCCTTTTCATATTCTGCCTCGCATGTATAATCTATTGATACTAACTTGATCTCATCATTCTTTTTCTCAGAATCTGTATCATATTCAAGATCCATATCAAATTCAAACGAATCTCCGAGACCGAGCTCCTTTGCGTCTCCGTCAACCAATTCGATTATTTCGGGGTCAAAGCCATATTCGGGGTCTGCGTCCTCTGTCAGGCGCAAAAAACTGAGCTTTATTGTAAGCTCTTCTTCGCAGTTTGCTTTCAAAGACAAAAAAGCCACTTTTACAGCTTCGTCACCTTTATCATCATTCGCTGTAACATTGTAGAGCTCCTCGTCATAGCCGTAAGCGGTATCAAAGGCATAATCATCTACATCGTAACATACGTTGAACATACCGCTGCCAATACCGTTCTCAACGCCTAAATTGATTATAACATCAACATTTCCATAGCCGCCCTTGTTGATCTCCGCCGCAGTTTGTTCAAGCTGCTTAACAGTTACGGGTGATGAATATGCGCTTGCAGGTGTGATGAATACAGTGCCCATCAAAAGCAGCACACTAAGCAATAAAGCTATTGGTTTTCTCATTTTTGTTTACCTCTCTTTCATATTTTGCTTCTTTTTTTATAAATAACGGAACTGCAAAATCTATTGCAAAATCTGCTGCAAAAGCTTTTGAAGTACCCAATATTTAACAAAATGGTTCATCCTCGGGCAGTATATCGTCCTCGGTAATATATCTTATTACCTTGCACGGAACACCGCAAGCCAGAGCATACGGCGGAATATCCTTTACAACTACGCTTCCTGCTCCTATCACTGCATTGTCTCCGATAGTAACACCGGGGCAAATGTGAACTCCTGCGCCTATCCATACATTATTGCCTATCGTTATAGGATATGCATACTCAAGACCTGCATTTCTCTGTTCTGCCGTCAATGGGTGACCTGCCGTATAAATGCCAACATTCGGGGCGATAAGCACATTATCACCGATAGTGACCTTTGCGCAGTCAAGCACCGTGAGGTTGTAATTTGCATAGAAATTCTCGCCTATCTCGATATTATACCCATAGTCGCAGACAAAGGGCTGTTCTATCAGGAAACTGCCCTTGATACTGCCGAGTATAGAGCGCATTAGTTCTTCTCTTTTCTTCATATCAAGCGGATCTGCCGTATTGTATTCTCTGCAAAGCTTTTTTGCATATTGCCTTTCTTGTACAAGGCTTTCTTCTGCCATAGAGTTATACAGCATACCTGCAAGCATTTTTTCCTTTTCCGTCACAGCATATCCTCCTTTAATTTTGATAATACCAAAGCCATAACAAGAGACAGAACAGTTAAAGATATTCCCACACCTGCCCTGATCCTTCTGCCTGTTACAACGCTGTCATAGGGGTTTGTTTCGGGTGAATTGTTGTCTGAATGTTCAATGATAACTCCGCTTTCCGTTTCGGGTAATGAGTATTCATGCTTACGGTCAGGCAAAGTATCTGTTTCACCTGTATTACTGTCCGTATAACTGTCGCTTTCGGCTGTATTACTTTCCGTATGAGTATCATTTTCGGTTGTACTGCTGTACGTATGAGTATCACCCTTGGCTGTACTGCTGTCCGTATGAGTATCATTTTCGGCTGTACTGCTGTCCGTATGAGTATCGGTTTCGGCTATATTACTATCCGTATGAGTATCACTTTCGGCTGTACTGCTGTCCGTATAAGTATCACCCTCGGCTGTACTGCTGTACGTATAACTGTCGCTTTCGGCGGTACTGCTGTACGTATAACTGTCGCTTTCGGCGGTACTGATGTCCGTATGAGTATCTGTTTCGATAGTAACAATGCTTTCGGCAATAGATTGACTGTCGGAATTATCATTCATACCCAAATCAATGGGAACTTCCCCCGAAAACAGAACTCCCGATAATACAGAAACACCTGTAAGGAACATAACGGCACAAACAATACTGAGAAAAGAAAACAATTTACCTCTTCTTTTGGGACGGGGTACTTCAGTATTGGTGACAGAAACCTCATACACAGCATCTTTTCCGTAATGCTTCAGAACTTCGCCTGCAACATAATCATCAAGAGCCTGTTCTCTTTTACGCTGTTCGTAATCGTTTGCTGCCACTAAAACCTCCCCCTTAAATCATCTACGCAAAAGTCTAAAAAAAGTTATACCATTCATTATACATTATACCTATTATTTTTAAAAATAGCAAGTCTATTTTATGAATAATCGTTTTTTTACCGAATTAGTTACAGATTGTACACATTTTACCATTCTTGAAAATAATTCCGATCTATGTTATGATAGTAGTCTACAAATAATTACGGAGATATTATAGCAATGAAAACAAAAACTAAATTTTTCAAGGGTATGGCAGACGGCATACCTATCGGGTTGGGTTATTTGTCGGTATC
>JAFOMO010000145.1 GCA_017418905.1 Clostridia bacterium
ATTTGTTCTGCACGAGGCAAATTTTCGCAGGAATACTGACGTATTTCAAGAAAATTTAACGCTGTGCAGGGCAAATCAGACAAGCAGAAATTAAAAGTTATTGATGAACAGTTCCTTAGGATAATTTGTTCTGCACGAGGAAAATTTCGCAGGAATACTGACGTATTTCAAGAAAATTTAACGCTGTGCAGGGCAAATCAGACAAGCAGAAATTAAAAGTTATTGATGAACAGTTCCTAACTGCTAATTGAATTAACTGCTTCTATAATACCGTTTTGAACCATTGCCGCATATTTGTCGATAAACACTTCAAAAAAGCCCTTGTCGAGAGGCACTTCAAACTTATCTCCCGTTGACATATTCTTAACGGCTGCTTTGTTTGCGCTTATATCATCGTCACCTATTACCATACTAAACTTAGCTTTTATTTTGTCGGCATATTTCATCTGTGCACGCAAGCCCCTGCCGACAATATCCATTTCGGCAATAAGAGAAGAATCTCTCAGCTCTCGCACAAATTCAAAAGCCTTTTTCTCTGCATTTTCACCCAAGGCAGCTATGTACAGATCACACGTCTTAGGTGTGGGCAGCTCTATTCCCTGCGCCTGCATAACAAGAAGAAGTCTTTCTATACCCATAGCAAAGCCGAGTGACGGTGTCGGCTGACCGCCCAGCTCTTCTATAAGTCCGTCATATCTTCCGCCGCCGCATACAGTACCCTGTGCGCCGATAGTATCGGTCACAAACTCAAATACTGTGCGTGTGTAATAGTCAAGACCTCTGACAATTGTCGGATTAACAGTATAATCTACGTCTGCAACTTCAAGAAACGACTTTACTTTCTCAAAATGTGCGGAACAGTCTGTACAAATATAATCAAGAACCTTAGGTGCATTCTTTGCAATGCCGCTGCAAATTTCGCTTTTGCAGTCAAGAATACGCATAGGATTTCTCTCCAGACGAGATAAGCAGGTAGGACAAAGCTGTTCTGTATATTGCGCAAAATAGTCTTTAAGTGCGTATGTGAACTCCTTGCGGCACGTTTTGCAGCCGATAGAGTTCAGTTCAAGACGTACATTTTTAACGCCCAGACGCTCAAATACCGAATTTGCCGCACAGATCATCTCTGCGTCTGCCTTTGCGTCGGACGCTCCGTATGTTTCCATACCGAACTGGTGAAACTCTCTTTGTCTGCCTGCCTGCGCCTTTTCATAGCGATAACAAGTAAGCAGATAATAAGCCTTAACGGGCAAGCCGTCATTATACAGAGCGTGTTCAAGATACGCTCTCGCAGCGCCTGCAGTGCCCTCGGGACGAAGTGTAATGCTTTCTCCGCCCTTTGTGTCAAATGTGTACATCTCTTTTTGTACAACGTCTGTTGTTTCTCCCACACCTCTGTTAAACAGAACAGTGTGTTCAAACACAGGCGTTCTTATTTCTTTAAAGCCATAAACCTCAGCCTGCTGCTTCATAACATCTTCAACAAACTGCCACTTATAGCTGTCGCAGGGTAAAATATCCTCTGCGCCTTTGACCTTCTTAGTCAATACTCCCATACTTTTCTTTTCCTCCAATAACTTCTGTTACAATAAGCCGTAAATATTATACTATCGTATAATTATCTTTTTAACGGCGCATTACGTCACGCCAATCAAGGTCTCCTCTTTCAAGACCGTGTATAAGTATCTCGGCAGTTGCAATGTTGGTTGCGACCGGGATATTATGCATATCGCAGATCCTGAGCAGATCAATGTCGCTCGGCTCATGCGGCTTCGGATTAAGCGGATCTCTGAATATCAGAAGCATATCCACCTCACCGCAGCCTATTTTTGCGCTTATCTGCTGACCGCCGCCCTGTGCGCCGCTCAGATATTTAACTATTTTAAGTCCAGTCGTTTCAGAAACGATCTTGCCTGTTGTGCCCGTTGCACACAAATTATGTCTGCTCAATATACCGCAGTAGGCAATACAAAACTGCACCATCAATTCTTTTTTTGCATCATGTGCTATTAACGCAATATTCATAACTATTTCCTCCCGATATATAATTTTAATAGATAGACATTTTTTGTTTGTACTCTATTTAATTGATAAAGGCTCGTTAAACCCCTGAAGCCTATGTGCGATCTTAGTCATACACTTCATAGCAGGGCATGAGTCGCTGCTGTTTTTACCCGACTGTATAGCGGCTGCCAAGGAATAATCCTCCGGCACTATTCCTATAAGCTGGAGTGCGGTAATATCTATTACCTCATCCAAATCCCGGTACAACCCCATTTTTTGAAAAGTACGCTTATTAAAGCGGTTTATTATAAGCCTGATGTCATCTATACCCAAAGATCTGAGCTTTCCTGCAACATACTGACCGCCTCTGATACTCGTAGGCTCGGTATTTACAACAACAAGCCCTTTATTCGCAGGAAATGCTGCTGCGTCAAATCCGCTGCCGACTCCTGCCGGAGAATCAATAATAACATAGTCGAATATATCCGCCACGCCCTTAACAAGCTGCCCCAGCACCTGCGGCGCAATCTCGTCATAAGCATTGAGCGGCGCAGGCATTAAAAACAGTCCTTTTTTACCCGGACAGGGATAAACGGTATTTTCAACGGTACAGCTTCCGCTTACTGCGTCTGCAATATCGAACACAAGGTTCTGAGTGATGCCCAACATTATGTCAAGCCCTCTCATACCGCTGTCGCAGTCGATAAGCAGCACTCTGCAGCCGGACTGCACAAGAGCAGTTCCCAGACCTACTGCCATTGTAGATTTGCCTGTACCTCCCTTTCCCGAGGCTATAACGATTATATCTTTCATAGCAAACTGTTAGACCCTTTCATAAACTGAAAAAAGAGCATACTTTCCCCAATTAACAAACTATCTAAATATCCAATTATTATTGTATCATATTTTTTGCAAAACGTCAAAGAAAATATGAAAATTATTAACCAAACTTATTATGCAAATAATAGGCAATTTGAATAATATTTTGTAACCTTTTGCCGACACATCTATTACAATTCTGTGTTTGTATAATAAACGTGATATTTTTTCGGTACAGTTTGTATATATTACCGCTGATAACCAATAATAAAAGCAGACAGAAAACAAATAAACGCACGGAGGTTTTTTTAATGGATAAACAATTTTTTGACGAATACTTCGACTCTGAAAGCTATGACGAACAAGACGATACACCGCACACAAAAAAAGACGGAAAGACATTCACGAAAGGTTTTTTGACCGCATTGGCAATATGCCTTGTGGCGATAGGCGCATCTGTATGGACTACGGTCAAAAACGTACATTCATACCTCTACCCTGATGTAGAGCTTCCCATATCAAGCGACACCGACTGCGATGTAAACTCCGATAAAAGCTCCGCTCTGCCGTCATACGTTGTCGAATCGGACGTACAGGTAAACGCCGAGGTAAGCGGTGTTAAGAAGTCCGACGACAAAAAGGTAGTATTCACATACACACCCGTAAACGGAAACAAAATAATTACCGAGTATTCGGAAGACCCCATATATAATGAAACTCTCGGTGATTACAGAGCGCACCCGGCAATAGACTATGAGGCAGACATTGACGATAAAGTCCGCACAATGGCAATGGGCGTTGTCAAAAAGATATACTACGACAATATGCTCGGTAATGTTGTGGTAATAGAACATTCGTCAAGCGTTGAATCGTACTACTGCGGACTTGCAAAAACAACTTTTGTTCAGCAGGGCGAGGTTCTGAACGCAGGTGATTTTATCGGTACGGTATATTCCATACCCGGCGAAACATCACTTAAACCGCATATTCACGTTGCAGTAAAAGAAAACGGCAAATGGGCAGACCCAGACAAATTTATGAAGTCAAGCGACAACTAAAAAACAATGTGCAATGTGCAATAAAGTCTGCGCAAAAAACTCCCTTTGCAAGATATTATTATCTCGCAAAGGGAGTTTTAGGATATAGCAAGTCCGTGATAAAAGCAGAGCTTTAGCAATATATTTCCACTTTCCACATTCCACTTTCAAAATTATGCATATAGGTGTTTATATGTGCTGCTCATTCCGAAAAAACATCCTCGCATATCTTTTATTATACATATTTAACTTTTTTGAATAACAGAAGATATTGCCTGATTTATGAAATCGTGGTATAATAATACACATAATAGTATAAAGAGGTGCATATAATGAAAACAAAAAGAATATTTTCCGTTCTGATAGTATGTATAATATGCATATTATGTGACCCGATAATAAAAGTATCGGCATTTGAAAAAGACAACATCAGCGAATCTATTGAAAGCTTTGTTGACGAACATTCCGATACAACAGCAGGAATGGCAGTTTCCGTTTTCACCTCAAACGAAGAGCTTTACAGCAATTATTTCGGATACATAGATAAAGAAAACGGTATAAAGGTTGACGAAAACTCCGTATTTGAATGGGGTTCTGCGACAAAGCTGCTTGTCTGGACGAGCGTAATGCAGCTTTATGAACAAGGCTTGATTGATCTTGACGCAGATGTCAGAACATATCTTCCCGACAACTTTTTTAAAAACCTGAACTTTGACAAACCTATTACAATGTTAAACCTGATGAACCATAACGCAGGCTTTCAAGAATCGTATTACAACCTGTTCATACAAAAAAATGATATTGATAAGCTGAAACCGCTGGGAGAGCTTTTGTCGGAATATCAGCCCGAACAGGTTTTTGAGCCGGGTACAGTTACGGCTTATTGCAACTGGGGCGTTGCACTTGCTGGTTATATTGTGGAAGGGATAACACAGAAGCCCTTATACGAATATGTTTCGGAAAATATTTTCAAGCCGCTTGAAATGGAGCATTCCTCTATGAAACCTGCCTTTGATGATAATGTGTTTGTAAAAGAGCAATGGGAAAAGCTTGTTTGCTATACACGAGATGTCAAACCTTTACCCTCTGCAAAATGCTGTGTGGCAATGTATCCTGCCGGAAGCTGTACTTCCACAATGAAGGATTTCAAGACGTTTGCCCTCGCACTGCTTAAAGGCGATAATCGGATATTCAAAAATAATGATACATATGAGCTGTTTTTAACACCCACCTCTTATTATACGTATAAAGACATTAAGATACCACGCAGCTGCCACGGCATCTGGATGATACCTTTTGAATCTCCCGTGTACGGTCACGGCGGAAATACACTTGGCTGTTCATCATATCTTCTTATTGATCCCCAAAATGATATTGGTGCTGTTGTGATGACAAACCAAAGCAGTGAACAAGTATATAATATAGATCTGATGAAAGTTATTTTCGGCAAATACGATCCTATGAATTATTTTGGTGAAACCCCCGACACGCCCGGCGGTATATACAAACCGGGAAGAACTATCTTTAAAGG
>JAFOMO010000146.1 GCA_017418905.1 Clostridia bacterium
TATCGACTGTATCGGGAACAGTTATCTCCGATAAACCTGTGCAGCTTTCAAAAAGGTGTGTAGGTATTTTTGTAATACCGTCACCGAATGTAACGGCTTTTAAAGCGGAACAGTTGGCAAAAGGAGCATATCCCGAAAAATATTCATTATAACCGATATTTACAAGTGTTGCCGGAATGTTTATCGTTTCCAGCGATGTGCAGTTCATAAACGCCTCTTGTCCAAGAGTATTAAGTTCATTAGGGAGAACAACGGTTTTGAGCGCAGTACAGTTGTAAAAAGCCTGTTTCTCTATCTTTGTAACAGAATCGGGAATTGTCGCCGTGATAACACCGCTGTTTTTAAAACAGTCCTCGCCTATTGTTGTAACGGTATGACCGTCTATTTCGGCGGGAATAGAGTATGTATCGTTTTCGCCTATGAATTTGGTAAGCGTTACGTCATCTCCGACTAAAGTGTACTCGAAATCTCCGTAAACAAGAGTTTCTGCGGAAACCTCAAAAACAAAGCTGTGCTGTGTTCCCGCAAAAGACAGAGCGTTTGCCGTTATGCCGAAACTAAATGCAGGGATAAGTATTGCCGCAATAATTGCCGCTGTTTTCCAAGTTGATTTCATGTGCATCTCTCCTCGTGTTATTTTTTCTGCTTTTTTCAATATGTGTATTGAAATAGCTTGCGTAACTAATAATAACATAATGTTGAAGTGATGTCAACTTATAATAACGTACAAGCATATTCTATGGTGCAAAAATGGTACTTGAATATATTTAAACAATACATCAAAAAACAGAGCATACCCTATCTCGGATATACTCTGTTTTTTGTTTATGCCTGAGGTTAAAGTCAACTCAACTTGAAAAAACTCAGAAGTTCATTTTATTCAATAAGGAATTGTCAAGAAATAAGTTGTGCAATTCAGGCAAATTAGGCGAGCATGAAAGTGCAAGTTATTTCTTGACGATTCCTAAAGTCTTGTGAACAATCATTGCACATTGCACACTGTACATTGCACATTAAAAAAGATTATCCCCCGTATCTGCTTGCAACGATATACGGCTGAATAGACTGCGCAAGCTTATTGAGCGGCATTGTCTGCAAGTAGATCTTTCCCGGACCTGTGATAACGGTATTGAATATTCCTTCGCCGCCTAAGATCATATTTTTCAAGCCGGGTACTTTCTTAATGTCCATTTGACATGTAGCGTACATAGCCGCAAGATAACCTGTATCTATAACCATTTGCTGACCGGGTGCAAGCGTATATTCAACAACATAACCGTCAAACTCTACAAATGCTGTACCGTTGCCTGAAAGCCTCTGCATAATAAAACCTTCGCCGCCAAAAAGACCTGCCCCGAATTTCTTTTGTAAAAATACCGAGAGAGTAACTCCCATTTCAGACGCAAGAAAGCCTCTTTTTTGTACTATCATCTCACGCCCCGGCATTATCTGAAAAGCACGAATACATCCCGGTAAGCTTGACGCAAAAGCTATTTGTCCCGGACCGTTCTCTGCGGTGTAGATGTTCTGAAACATAGCCTCACCCGTAAACGCACGTCCGATAGCTTTTCCCACGCCGCCGTTAGATGTTGTTTCCATTCTCATATTTGGTGTCATCCAGCTCATTGCGCCGTTTTCTGTTATAAGACTTTCATTTGGCTGTAATGTGCAGATAACTGCCGGCAGGGTATTGCCTACTATTTCGTATTGCATATTATTTCCTCCTGTTAAAACAACAGCCCACTAAAATAAGTGGGCCGGATAGATTATTACTAAGGAACTGTTCATCAATAACTTTTAATTTCTGCTTGTCTGATTTGCCCTGCACAGCGTTAAATTTTCTTGAAATACGTCAGTATTCCTGCGAAAATTTGCCTCGTGCAGAACAAA
>JAFOMO010000147.1 GCA_017418905.1 Clostridia bacterium
ATCGGTCATGCGTCAAATACTTTGGGCGCAGGCAGAATAAAAAAAGAAGATAATATCGACCACAGCGCAGGTATAGAATTATGCAAAAAAACAGGCGGTCATGTTAATAAAGGAGAGGTTCTCGCAAGGCTTTATACAAACGACAAAGAAAAGCTTGCAAGCGCAAAGGCGCAGTATTTATCAGCAATAGAGTTTTCTGATAAACAGCCGCAGGCAGAACCGCTTATATACAAGATACTAAATTAATTCGGTCTGTGCAAAACCAACAGCTAAGTTTTCGATCAAGCCTTTTTCAAAAGGCTTGCGGGGATCTAAGGGGCAGCGCCCCTTAGCCGCCGGAGGAACGCTCCGGCTCTTTTAGGGGTGAATTCAAAAAACAGTTCTGCGGACTGTTTTTTGAAGAGAGGCATTTTGGCAGAAAATGTCCCTTACTTCCGTCTAAAGTAAAACTTTCCCGCCGCTCCAAGGCGGCGCAATAAGGCTTGATTTAAATAAACATTACATTTTGCACAGTCTGAATTTGGAAAGTGGAATACAACACATTATCTCAACTCTCAAAATTCCACACTCTTATTCTAAGGTTAATGTGTTCAATAAAGTAAACACAACAATCATTGCACATTGCACACTGCACATTGCACATTGACCTCAACTCTCAAAACTCTACTTTCAAAATTCCAAAAATCAAATGATTTTCTCGCCCATAGTTTTACCGCCGAGCAAATGAAAATGAAGATGATTAACAGTCTGCCCTGCGTCTTTTCCGCAGTTGTTTATGATCCTGTATCCGTTATCAAGTCCCAGCTTTTTTGCGATCTCTTTAGCCGCTAAAAAGACCTTGCCGACGATCAGAGCATCGTCCTCTGTAATGTCGTTACAAGACGCAATATGCTTTTTGGGAACTATAAGAACGTGTACGGGCATTTGCGGATTCAAGTCGTTAAAAGCTGTTACAAAATCGTCCTCATAAACCTTTGTTGATGGGATATTACCCTTAATTATCTCGCAAAAAATACAATCCATAATAAGAAACACTCCTTAATAGTATATAAAACAATTTTACCATATTTTTCGGAAAAAGTCAAAGATTTATTGTAATTATCAATTCTCCGCACTATCCTGTGTAGCTTCTTCAATTATCTTTGTAAACTGATTGCCGTTTATCTTCATAACACCGTCTTTAAGATACCAGTAATTATTGCTGTCTGCGTCGCCTTTCGCCTGCGCCCAGACATATTCTTGTTTTGAACCGCTTTCTGTTGTAAGTATAAGAGTACGGTCTGCGCTTATATCGTAGGTACCCATCATACCGCCGATAATGCAGGTCATATCTTCTTTAAACGAGTGCATAGGCTCATCAAGCCTGCCCCATTCGCCGCATAGCTCCGTTTTAAGCTGATCTGCCGAGGGGGAGTATTCGCTTTTGCTTGTAGTTATCTGTACAGATGAAGCTCCGCTGTTGTCGGTTTTATCATCGCAGGCACAAACGGTAACGCATAAAACTGTTATACATAAAACACAAAGAAAGATTTTCGATATACTTTTCATTTTCTAAGACTCCTTAAACATATCTAAGGAACTGTTCATCAATAACTTTTTATTTCTGCTTGTCTAATTTGCCCCGCACTGCGTTAAATTTTCTTGAAATACGTCAGTATTCCTGCGAAAATTTGCCTTGTGCAGAACAAATTATCCTAAGCATAAATTTAAAAGTTATTTCTTCACAGTTCCTAAGAAAAATTATAGCACATTTTTATTTTAATGTATTAAATTTTTGAGAATAATCACACATTTGAAAAAATTGTCCAAATTGATATGTGCTATTGAATAAAGGCGCATTTTGTTGTAAAATAGAATTGCAATATTTTTTTTACAAGAGGATACACCGCTATGGAAATATTAAACTCTGTTCAAAAACAAAACAAGCCGCTTTGTATCGCTCTCGGCTGCTTTGACGGCTTGCATATAGGTCACAGAAAAATTATTACCTCAATGTGCAGATACGCAAAAGATAATAATTTGACCTCTGCCGTATTTACGTTTACAGAACCGCCTGCGTCCGTTCTGGGCAGATCGCCGTTTCGTATGATGTTAACTCAGTCCGATAAACTCGCCGTACTTGAAAGCTTAGGCGTTGACGTGTGCTTTTCGATAGATTTTCTCACCGTGAGAAACATAACCGCAGAAGATTTTATTGACAGAATACTTATTGATACGCTAAATACAAAAGCCGTATTCTGCGGATTTAACTACCGTTTCGGCAAGACCGCAAAGGGAGATTCCGCATTGCTGAAAGCGGAGTGCATACAAAAAAATATTGACGTTGTTGTGTGCGAGCCTGTTTGCTACGGTGATAAAACCGTGAGCTCCAGCAGGATAAGAGATCTTATCGAAAACGGAGATATTCGCATTGCAAATAAGCTTCTCTGTATGCCGTTCTCTGTTGAGAGCGTTATTTCAGAGGGCAAACACAACGGGCGAACTGTTGGTATACCTACTATAAATCAAAGCTTGCCAAATCATTTTGTCACACCAAGAAAGGGTGTGTATGCGTCTTTTGTAATAATTGACGGCAAACGCTATGAGGGTATAACAAATATCGGCACTCGCCCAACGGTAGGCGGCAATACTTTAAATATAGAAACTCATATACTGAACGATTATAATGATAATTTATACGGCAAAACGGTAAGAACTCAGCTTTTGGAATTTGTTCGTGACGAACAGAGGTTTGACGATCTGCAAAAGCTGTCTGTACAGATAAAAAAAGATATTGAATACATATACGACAACGGTATATATAATCAAAATAAATAGAGGTGCATTATGCCCGTTTTAGAAAAAACGATTAAACCGATTGAGGCGGAATATTCCGCCGACAGCGTATCAAAACAGAAAAGAAAGCCGAAAAAATACCTGATATTTACAGCAGTATTTTTTCTTGTGACGGTAATACTCAACATATTGGCAAGAGTAAAGGGATTTTGCGATTTTTACACAGACCACGTTTTCGGCATATGGGCTGAAACATACGGCAGACTTACAAGCCTGTTTACTTTCTCGGTAGGAGAGATACTTGTCGGCTTTGCGGTATGTACGGTAATAGCCGCCGTTATACTTTCTGTTCTGCTGATATTTTTACACAAGAAAAAAAGATACTTGAAATTCACAGTAACATACTTGAAATCATTTTTGATATTCCTGCTCACAACAGCACTTGTAATGACCTTGAACTGTTCTATACCTTACGGCTGTTCAAAGCTTGACATCAACGGTCATATAGACAAAAGGTATACCGCAGAAGAACTGCGCATACTCAGAGAATATATCGTTACTCAGTGCAATACGCTTTGCCCGAAAATGGAGCGTGACGAAAACCATAATATCATAAAGCAAGATAATGTTGATATAGAAATAAAGCAGGCATTAAGCTCGCTTCAAGACGAATACCCTCGTTTTAAGGGGTATTATCCGAACCCGAAGGGAATGTTTGGGTCATACTTTATGTATCAGGCGCAGGTCATAGGCGTGTATTTTCCTTTTTCAATGGAAGCAAATTATACAAAGTATCTGTCTTCTTCGTATTATCCGAATGTTGCGGCTCACGAGCTTACGCACCTAAAGGGATATATGTTTGAAAACGAGGCAAACTTTTTTTCTTATCTTGCGTGTTCCGGAAGTGACAACGATTATATAAAGTATTCGGGTTATCTGTCTGTATTATATTTTGTTGATGATGACTACAAAAATTGTGTAGATGACGAAACGTATTCCAAGCAGGTGCAGATCACCAATAATGTATGGTTTGACAACTACTGTTATGACGAACAGACGATAGAGTACCTGATAACAAAGGAACACGCTGTTGATGATAAGGTGGTTGAATCTTTCAGCGAAACTCTTACCGATACATATTTAGAGTATTACAACGCAGAACCGAATTACAACGAGGTAACGCTTTTGCTTTTGCAGTATTATGACGGCGTTTTGTATTGATTGTGTACTGCGATAGTCAAAGAAAAAGTTGAAAGTGGAAAGTGGAATTATTTTGCTCAAAGCTTGAAACATATTTTGTTGTACCTATTATGTTTTACAGAAAATTATTATTGGAATAAATAACGCACCGTTTTTGGCGGTGCGTTTGTTTATTATTCGTCTATGACTTTAAGCTCTTCTTCGCTGATAACTCTGATCTCTTTCTTGTTCATAATATCGTATATTACAGGAACTACAAACAGTGTCATTACAGTAGCGTAAATAAGTCCGCCTATGCATACAAGCGCAAGAGGGCGCATCATAGCAGAGCTTGATTCGGTGCTTAATGCCATTACCGAAAGACCTAAGATCGTTGTGAGTGCCGTCATAAATATCGGGCGCATTCGAGTAACACCTGCTTCGATGAGTGCATCACGCTTCTTCATTCCTTCGCCCCTGAGTTGGTTTACATAGTCAACTAATACAATACCGTTGTTAACTATGATACCTGCCATCATAATAAAACCGATTATCGCTATTACGCTCATGTCAAGCCCTGCAATAAGCAGTGCGATAAATCCGCCCGTAAACGCAAGAGGGATAGTAAACATTATGATGAACGGAGATAAAAGCGACTGGAACTGTGCAACCATTATCAGATATATAAATACTATTGCAAGCAAAAGCATTTTGCCGAGATCAATAACTGCGTCCATTGTGCTTTCATAAGAGCCTGTTACCTCGTATGTAACACCGTCGGGGAAGTCTATCTTCTCTATCTCGCTTATTGCCGCATTGGTAACATTAGTAATGTTATACTCGCTTTTTACGTCTGCGGTAACATTCAGGTAACGTCTTTGATTTATTCGTGTGATAGTGTTAAGACTTTCCGCTTTTGTTATAGAGGCAATATCCGAAAGCTTGACAGAAACATCATTGCCCTGAAAATCCTTAGTTTCGATAACGTGTTCAAGAATATCCTTCTCTGTAAGCTCTTTTGCAGAACCGTCAACAACATCAACCGTAATAGTGTCGCCGCCTGTTTCAAGCGTGGTTGCCTCTTTTTCACTGCTCATAAGAGAGGCAATATCCATAAATACCTGCGCAACGGTAAGCCCCTTTTTCATAGCCTTTTCTTTGTCAACGCTTATTCTCAGCTCTGTTGTCGTTTCCTTTATACCGTCAAATGTATTTTCCGTACCCTCTGTTTTTTCAACAGCGTTTGCAATAAGCTTTGAATACTCCTGAAGTGTATCGAAGTTATCACAGAATACATTTATCGACATTCCGCTGCCCGTAAGCATTGTACTCATACCGCCCATACCCGATGAATCAACAGATATTTCACAATCGAGATCGGCGCATTTGTTGGTAATATCACTGCAAATATCTGCAATAGGCTTTGAGAGCTTATTTTCGTCTTTAAGTATAACATACAGCGATGTGCCCGTATCACTTCCGCCGCCTCCGATAGATATGCTCGAAAGCACGTTAGAACCTACTACTGCTCCTACCGTGTCTATATCGTCTATTGTGTCAAGGCGTTCAAGTATTTTATCTGTGGTACTGCAAGCTGTTTTAAAGTCGGCTTCATCGGGCATTTTAACATCAACCGAAAGCTGTGTTCCTGCCATTTCGGGCATAAACGAAAAGCCCTTTGATATGCTTAAATATCCTGTACCGAAAAGCAGTATAACAGAGCTTAAAAGTACGAGTACCTTGTGATCAAGGCAGAAACCGCTTATTTTTCTGTAACCCTTGAATATGCGTGACTCCTCGTCTTTGCTTTTGACTTTTTTCTGCTTTTTAAGTATACCCTGCGATATAGCAGGCACAAGAGTTATTGCAACAATAAGACTTGCAAAAAGCGAGTAGCCTATTGTAAGAGCCATATCCTGGAAGAGCGTTCGGGTAAGACCGTGTATGAATACAATAGGCAAAAATACCGCAACCGTTGTAAGAGTTGAGGCGAATATTGCTCCCGTTACCTGAACAGCACCCGACACAGCCGCCTGTACGGGAGACGCACCGTTGTTTCTCAGTCTGTATATATTTTCGATAACAACGACAGAGTTGTCAACAAGCATACCAACGCCGATAGCAAGACCCGACAGCGACAAAAGGTTGAGCGATATGCCTGAGAAGTACATAAGTACCACTGCGAATATTAGGCTTATAGGAATAGAACACGAGATAATAAAGGTAGGACGAATATCTCGCAAAAATAAAAGAAGTATAACGATTGCAAACAGACCGCCCCACAGAAGATTGCTGATGACCGAGTTGATAATTAAATGTATATAGTCGCCCTGATCCATAAGAGTTGTAAAGCTCAGATCATTGTATTCCTTTGTGAGATCGACAAGTGCTTTGTGAATGTTGTCGGAAACCTCGGCAGTTGCCGCATTAGACTGCATTGTAAACGATACCATAACGCCGTTGTTTCCGTTGAGCTTTGCGTATATTTCATCACTGTTGTCTATGGTGTTTACGTCTGCAACGTCTGAAAGATATATAGGCTCAGTGCCTTCAATGCCGAGATCGACAAGCATAAGCGACGAAAGCGAGTCTGCGTCTGAAAATTTGTCGCCGACTCTTACAAGCATATTCTCCTTTTCTCCCGTGAGATAGCCTGCGGGCATAGAAAAGTTCTGCGCTGTGAGTATCTGCGAGATCATATCCATATTGACTGTATTTGTAAGATCGGCTTGCTCGAGAGCCGCTTTTTTCTGATCGTTAAGAGTTTTGACAGCGTCCTGAAGTGATGTCTGAGTTTGTTCAAGCTGAGTAATGGTTGCGTTTACGGTAGATTCCGTAAGCTTTAAATCGGTTGTTGCAGAGTTTATCTGATATTCGGCAACAGCCTTTTGAGTACCGAGTTCGGTTTTAGCGTCTTTTATGGTTACTGCGCCTGCATCAAGCTGATCTATTGTATCGTATAATGTATCAATACCCTCGTCTATCTGTTTTAGTCCGTCCTCAAGGGCGGCAACATCAGAGTCAATTGTTTCAAATGAAGTTCCCAGTTCAATAAGAGCCGCATTGATCGTATCATAAGAGGAGTTTGCAAGATCGAGAGCACTCTTAGCGGCATACATAGTAGGTTCGAGAGTTTCGGGTGTCAAGCCCTTTGCGGTTATCTGCGCCTCTGTTTCTGCAAGAGCCGCTTTTGTCTGAGTATATTCGGGGCTTGATGTAAACTCTTCAATAGCCGCTTCTCGCTGTTCTTCTGTAAGAGTAGGATCGTTTTCGATAGCTGCAGCAGCCTCGTCAAGATCATCACTTTGTTTTTTTAATGTTGTATAAGAGTTGTTAAGCTCATAAAGCTCGTTGTACTCATTTTCCAATTGGTTTTTACGAGCAGTAATTTCATTTGCGGCAGACTGCACCTCTTTCATAATTGTGAGCATTGTCTGAAGCTGTTCCTTTTGCGAGGTAAGCTCTGAAATCATATCAAGAAGTGTTATCTTAGTTTCAAGCAGTTCCTTTTCTTTGTATGATATTTCAGACTCGGCAGCGGCAAGCTGTGCGGCAGCCTCGCTTTGCTGTGATTCGAGAAGCTCTTTTGCGGCTTCAATATCCTCTTTGCCGTCACGGGCTTGTTCCAAACCGTCATCGACCTGTTGTTTTGCGTCGTTAAGCTCCTTTTCAGCGTCTGCGAATTGTTTTTTTACTGCGTCTTGAACGCTTTTGTTTACAGACATAATTTTATCTTCCGACAGTACGACTTGAATAGACTGCTCCACAATACCGCCGATAGATACAGACGCAACACCGTTAATGCCTTCAAGCTTGTTTTCGAGTACGTCCTTTGTAAAGTCGGATAATTCATATATAGAAGAATTTTCTTTACTTACCGCAACGATAGCAACGGGCAGCATATTTGGGTTTATCTTCATTATATAAGGTGTACCCACCTTTTCGCCCCAAGAACCTGTTAGCTGTGTAATTTTGCTGTTTATGTCAACAGTGACGGAATCCATATTTACAATATCTTCAAATTCGATCATAACCATAGAATAGTTCTCGGAAGAGCTTGAAGATATTTCTTCTACATTATCGAGAGTCGCCATAGTTTGTTCAAGCGGTCTTGTAACGACAGACTCTATTTCTTCGGGGCTGGCTCCTATATATGTGGTTATAATAATGACGTAGGGCAGCTCCATATTCGGAAAAAGGCTCGGTGTCATATTAAGGTATGATACAACACCTAATACGATAACGAGAACAACTGCCACAAAAACCGTCATCGGCTTTTTGACGCTGAATTTTGGGAACAATAAAACCACCTCTTTTTTGATATAAATTTTCAATTAGAGTTTAATGCTAAAAGCGGAAAGTTGAAAGTGGAAAGTGGAAATACGCAGCAGGCGTGCGCCTGCACGCAATAACGCACTTATACATAATAAGACCAAACCGTTATTTCACGCAGTCATACTGCGTGAAATGCTATACAAAGTTTTTTCGAGATATATACTTTTGGATTAAAAATAATTTCACTTTCCACTTTCCAAATTCCACATTAAGCACTGATATAAGAACATTATACTTTAAATATATTTATATTTCAACTTAATGTTTATTAATTTTTTGCGGTTCATAGAGGTATTATTTTGTATAAATGTTTTGAATGGAAAATGTTTACCAAATATTTTGCTTTGAAATACTTAAGCTTACCCACTTAATTTTCCACTTTCCGTTTTCAATTTTCCATTATAAAAATTTTCCCCCTACTCCGAAGAGCAGGGGAAAAGGGGGGTTCAAAAAGAATTAATGATTACAGCTCAGCGAAATACTTGATAGTTCTAACCATCTGGCTTGTGTAGCTGTTCTCGTTGTCATACCAGGAAACAACCTGAACTTCATAGAGATCATCAGCGATCTTAGCAACCATTGTCTGAGTAGCGTCAAACAAAGAACCGTATCTCATACCGATAACGTCGGAAGAAACGATAGGATCTGTGTTGTAGCCGAAAGACTCGGAAGCAGCAGCCTTCATAGCAGCGTTGATGCCCTCTTTTGTAACATCTGCGCCCTTAACAACAGCTGTAAGGATAGTTGTTGAACCTGTGGGAACAGGAACTCTCTGTGCAGAACCGATGAGCTTGCCGTTGAGCTCGGGGATAACAAGACCGATAGCCTTAGCAGCACCTGTAGAGTTGGGAACGATGTTAGCAGCACCTGCTCTTGCACGTCTGAGGTCACCCTTTCTGTGAGGACCGTCAAGGATCATCTGATCGCCTGTGTAAGCGTGGATCGGGCTCATGATACCGCTCTGTACGGGAGCATAATCGTTAAGAGCCTTAGCCATGGGAGCCAAACAGTTCGTTGTGCAGGAAGCAGCAGAGATGATTGTGTCCTCAGCTGTGAGTGTATTCTCGTTTACGCTGAATACGATAGTCTTAAGATCGTTGCCTGCGGGAGCAGAGATAACAACCTTCTTTGCACCTGCGTCGATGTGAGCCTGGCTCTTCTCTTTTGAGCAGTAGAAACCTGTGCACTCGAGAACAACGTCAACGCCGATCTCGCCCCAAGGAAGCTCTGCAGCCTTTGCCATAGCATAGATCTTGAGTGTCTTGCCGTCAACTGTGAGTGTGCCTGCCTCGTCGTCAGCCTCAACTGTGTGAGCGTTCTGACCGATAACACCACAGTAACCACCCTGTGCTGTGTCATACTTGAGAAGGTTAGCAAGCATTGAAGGCTTTGTAAGATCGTTGATAGCAACTACCTCATAACCCTCTGCGCCAAACATCTGACGGAAAGCAAGACGACCGATACGGCCGAAACCATTAATTGCAACTTTAACTGCCATTTTATTTATCCTCCTAGAAATTTGATTAACTATAATAAGTTCGTTATCTATTTTAACCTATTTTTACATAATTTACAAGTGCTTTGATAAAAAAATATTATACCGTATTTGCTTTTTTAAGTAAAATTTACCTTTTGTTAAAAAATGGATTTGCCTTATTAAAAAAATTATCATTATTGATCGTATTTTTTGTGTTTGATGTTGACAAAATATTTGTTTTCTATTAAAATAAATAACAGAGCTTTTTTTATACATAATATCAATGAACATTATAACAAAAAGCTTCGATCACTTATGTGTGGTCTTACTATTTTATAATTGGACTCTGAAGAGCCGTTTTTTATATATGTGTATAATATAAACTTAGGAATTGTTTGCATTTTAATTTTTGTGTTTTTATTTTGTATAGATAGATCGTAATACGATCGTAATGATCGTTTTATATATATCTTGTATTTTTTGAAACATGAGCTATTATGAGTAGCCGTACAAAAACGTGTGCGGTATATGATGTGCAAAGGCAGCAAAACAGCTTAATTAAAACAGAATATCAAAAAACGGCACCGAGTCGGAAGTTTTTGAATGAAGATCAAAACAGATCAAAAAAGATCAAACATCAGGACAAGGAGGTGTCAGGCAGTTATGCCAATTTGGTTATCTATTCTATTAATTGTATTATGTGCGATAATCAGCGGTGTAGTTTGTTTTCTTCAAGGTGTAGAGCATCGGAAGAAGATAGCAGAAGCAGAGATAGGCTCTGCTGAAATAGAAGCAAGACGCATTGTTGACGAGGCAGTTAAAGAAGCAGAGGCTAAGAAAAAAGAAATCGTTCTTGAAGGCAAAGACGAGGTACATCAGTTCAGGAACGAAACAGAAAAGGATCTTAACTCCAGACGAAAAGAGATTCAGCGTCAGGAGAGAAGAATGCAGCAGAAAGAGGAAACACTCGACAAGAAGCTCGATAACTTAGAGAAAAAGGAAGAGAATGTTGCCAAGAAGCTGAAGCAGGCAGAAGAAAAGCTTGAAGAAACAGAATCTATAAAGGTAAAAGAGCTTGAGGTTCTCGAAAGACTTTCGGGCTTTACTTCGGAGCAGGCTAAGGAGTATTTACTGAGTCAGCTTGATGCACAGCTTACACATGAAAAGGCTGTTCGTATAATGGACTTTGAGCAGAAGCTGCATGAAGAATCAGACAAGAGAGCGAGAAACATTATATCGCTTGCAATTCAGAGATGTGCGGCAGATCACGTTGCCGAGGCTGCCGTTTCGGTAGTACCGCTGCCGAATGACGAGATGAAGGGTCGTATTATAGGCCGTGAGGGCAGAAACATCAGAGCAATAGAAACGCTCACAGGAGTTGACCTTATTATTGACGATACGCCCGAGGCTATTACATTGTCGTGCTTTGAGCCAGTAAGAAGAGAAATAGCACGCATTGCGCTCGAAAAGCTTATTACAGACGGACGTATCCACCCCGCACGTATTGAAGAAATGGTTGAAAAGGCAAGACGTGAGGTCGAGCTTACCATAAAAGAAGAGGGCGAGAGAGCAGTTCTCGAGGTCGGTGTAAACGGTATTCACCACGAGCTTGTCAAGCTTCTGGGCCGCTTGCGTTACCGCACAAGCTATGGTCAGAATGTGCTCAATCACTCAATTGAGGTTGCGTTGCTTTCCGGTATGATAGCAAGCGAGCTTGGAATGGATCCGACACTTGCAAAGCGTGCAGGCTTGCTGCATGATATAGGAAAGGCACTCGATCATGAAATAGAGGGTTCGCACGTTGAAATAGGCATTGACGTTGCAAAGAAGTTCAAAGAGAGCGAACAGATCATACACGCTATTCACGCTCACCACGGAGATGTTGAGGCTAAAACGGTCGTTGCTTGTATAGTACAGGCTGCCGATGCAATTTCCGCCGCAAGACCGGGTGCGAGAAGAGAAAATCTTGAAAACTATATCAAGCGTCTGCAAAAGCTTGAAGAGGTAGCTTCATCATTTGAAGGTGTTGAAAGGTGCTTTGCCATTCAGGCAGGACGAGAGATCCGCATTATGGTCAAACCCGAGATCGTAAAAGACGAGCGCATGATACCGCTTGCAAGAGAGATCTGCAATAAGATCGAAACAGATCTGGAGTATCCCGGTCAGGTCAAGGTCAATATTATCAGAGAATCAAGAGCAACGGATTATGCAAGATGATTTATTCAATTCGTAATGCGTAATGCGTAATTCGCACCGATAAACAGTATGACCGAGAGTTTATAGCATTCGGTCAAAGCTTTTGATTTGGTGTATTGATCGTTAATATTAAATCAAAATACAATATATATCAAAAAGCCTCCAAAAATAGGAGGCTTTTTTTCAATGTTTATTGATCGCATTAAGCTTTAGCAGAAAAAAGTAGGAATTATATTCGCATGCAATACAGTTTCTCTTTTATTATGTATGACTGCGTAATTGCGAATTGCGCATTGTAAGCGGCTTACCGCACCTGTCCGTTTCCTTTGATAATGAATTTCATAGAAGTAAGCTCGTTCAAGCCCATAGGACCTCTTGCGTGAAGCTTCTGAGTAGAAATGCCTATCTCAGCACCGAGACCGAACTCTCCGCCGTCTGTAAAGCGAGTAGACGCATTTACATATACGGCTGCGGAATCTACCTTATCAGTGAAAAGCTGTGCGTTGTAATAGCTGCTTGTTACAATACACTCGCTGTGTCCCGAGCTGTATTTTGCAATGTGTTCAATAGCGTCGTCAATGCTGTCAACAACCTTTACGGCAAGAATATAGTCGCCGTATTCTGTGTACCAGTCGTCCTCTGTTGCAGGCTTAACATTGTCAAGTATTGCAATTGCTCTTTCACAGCAGCGAAGCTCAACGTTCTTTTCGTCAAGTCTTGCCTTTATCACAGGCAAAGCTTTTTGTGCAATATCTTTATGTACAAGTATAGTTTCAATAGCGTTGCATACAGAAGGGCGAGAGGTTTTAGCATTGTATATGATGTTTGCAGCCATGTCAATATCAGCAGAGTCATCAACATATACATGACAGTTGCCCACGCCTGTTTCTATTACGGGTACTTTCGCATTTTCTACAACGGCTTTGATAAGTCTTGCAGAACCGCGGGGGATAAGTACATCAAGATAATCGGATAATTGCATAAGCTCAATACTTGAAGCTCTTGATGTATCCTGTACAAGTGCGATACAGTCTTTAGGCAGTCCTGCCTTTTCAATAGCGTTTCGCATGATCTCGGCAATACATCTGTTAGAATTAATAGCCTCTTTGCCGCCTCGAAGAATTACAGCGTTGCCTGATTTAAGGCAAAGTGCGGCGGCGTCGCTTGTTACATTCGGGCGAGCCTCGTATATTATACCTATAACGCCGAGAGGTACTCTTACCTTTTCTATCTTCAAGCCGTTAGGACGTGTTTCACCGCTTAATACTACGCCTGTCGGATCGGGAAGAGCTGCAACCTGTCGAACACCCTCTGCCATACCCTTAATGCGTTCGGGAGAGAGAGAAAGTCTGTCTATAAGAGATTCTTTCGTGTTGTTCTCTCTTGCGATCTGAATGTCTATGCTGTTGGCTTTTACTATCTCGTCACAGTTTTCTATAAGTGCGTCTGCAATGGATAAAAGAGCCTTGTTTTTAAGCTGTCCTGCTGTAAGTAAAAATCTTGACGCTTGTTTTGCGTTTTGTCCCATTTGTTCCAATACAGTCATTATTATCACCTCATAATTATTTTTGAAAGTTGAAAGGTTTATTGTTAATGTTGAAAGTGGAAAGTTGAGTAATCAAAAAAGTTTTATATATTCTTGTAAGCTTTAGGAATTGTCAAGAAATAAGTTGTGCAATTCAGGCGAAGAATAATTTGTTCTGTGTTATGCACAATACCGCAGGAATACTGACTTATTTCAAGGTATTGTAACGACACACAGGGCAAATTAGGTGCGCATGAAAGTGCAAGTTATTTCTTGACGATTCCTTAGTATAGCATTTTAAGAATTATTATTGCGTGCAGAATAATTTTTGCTATTATATGTTTATCGCAAATTTCCACTTTCCAAATTCCACTTTTAGCTTAAAGCTATTTTATTTTTTTCTTGCTTTGAATAAAGTTCCTACTGTCTTTCCCTCGAATACATCGTATAATCTTCTTGGGTCTGAGCCGTTCATTATACGGCACTCAATGCCGATGGAGGTTGTGTGATCCGCAGCGCCGATCTTTGTTTTCATTCCGCCCGTACCTCTTGCAGAGCCTGTGCCGCCTGCCATGATCTTTATTTCTTCAGTGATCTCTTCTACAACGTCTATCTTCTTTGCAGTAGGATCTGTTCTCGGGTTAGATGTATAAAGTCCGTCAATATCTGTAAGCATAATGAGCATATCGGCAGATGAAATATCGGCAACAATAGCGGAAAGACTGTCATTATCACCTATATTATCTCCTGCAAGCTCATCTGTGGCGCAGGTATCGTTTTCGTTTACTATGGGTATTATACCCATTTCAAGCAGTGTTTCTATTGTATTGACAACATTCTGCTTTTTGTGCAGAGTATCAACGGCGTATTTTGTAAGCAATACCTGAGCAACGGTATGATTGTATTCTCCGAACATCTTGTCATAAATAAACATCAGCTCGCATTGACCGACAGCGGCAACTGCCTGCTTTTCTCTTGTTTCTTTCGGACGGTTTTTCAAACCGAGCTTTCCCACTCCAACGCCCACTGCGCCCGAGCTTACAAGTATGATCTGATGTCCTGCGTTGCTGAGGTCGCAAAGAACCTTAACAAGCTGTTCTGTTCTTTTTAGATTAAGTCTGCCGCTTTCGTGAGTCAGCGTAGAGGTGCCGACTTTAACGACAATTCTTTTGTTTTCCATTCTTTTTATTTTCCTTTCCGTGGTACAGCTTTTAAAGCTTTAAGCCGCTGCAAGTTGAGATAAACTCGTTCACTTGTTTAAGTATAACGTCAACTCCGCCCTCGTCATTGCTTTCTATATTAAGCGGCATTATAGGGTCGTGAACGCTGAGTCTGAGCAAAAACCAGCCGTTTCCGTGTTCTGCGTCAAGCGATACTCTCACGCCCTCTCTGCTGTCATCTGCAAGAGTCCAGCCCTGTTTTGTGAGTGCGTACTCGTTGAGCTTTTCGATAACGCTTTCACCGTATGCACGAAAATCATTTTCTGTTATTTTGTATCGTACTTCTTTTTCTTCACGAGCTTCTTTTAAAGCGGAAACGTATTCTTCAAGAGTTTTTCCCTCTTGTTTAAGCTTAGCCATTTTGATTATGATCTTTGTACAGAGGTATGCGCCGTCATCGAGAAAATAATTCTCACGCATAGCCGCATGACCCGAGGTCTCTATCGCAAGAGGACAATTAATACCTTCGCTGTTAAGTCTGATAGCCTCGTTTATTACGTTTTTATATCCTCTCTTGAAGCGGTGATGTTTGCCGCCGAGAGTTTGTTCTATAAATTCCTTCAATCCGTCTGAGGTAATAGAGTCGGTAACGATAGTGCCGCCGTCGTTGCCCTCCAAAGCAATTGCAGACGCAACTGCAACAAGACGGTTGCGGTTTATCTCGTTTCCGCTGCTGTCAACTGCGCCGCCTCGGTCAACGTCGGTGTCGAATATTACGCCGAGGTCGGCATGACTTTCAAGCACTGCCTCGCATATAGACTTCATAGCCTCTGCATTTTCGGGATTAGGCACATGATTCGGGAACATTCCGTCGGGGTCTAAGTAACGGCTGCCTTCTGTATCTGCCCCGAGAGGCGAGAGAACCTTGTCGGCATAAAAGCCGCCTGCGCCGTTGCCTGCGTCAACAACGATCTTAAAGCCCTTTAAAGGGTGATCGTAATCAGGTGAATTAACGCCCTTTTTGATAATATCACGCAAACGTGCAGAATACTCTGTCATAAAATCAATATCCTGTACTCTGCCGTTTGTTGAATATTCGGGTGCTTTGCCCTCCTGCGCAAGTGTGAGAAGTGAAGTTATATCTTCGCTCTCCAGACCGCCGTCACGGGTGAAGAATTTCAAGCCGTTTCTGTTGAATGGGTGATGACTTGCGGTTATTTGTACTGCGCCGTCACAGCCTGCGTCTATCGTTGTCATAAACATAGAAGGAGTAGAGGCAAGACCGCAGTTGAGAACATTAACACCGCCGTCCGATAAAGCTTTTATTACTGCCTGCGCAATTGACGGACCCGAGATTCTTGAATCTCTGCCTACCGAAACAGTAAGCTCGTTTGCATTTTTTTCTGTCTTATCGCAAAGCCATATTATAAATGCGTTTGTAATAGATGTGCAAACCTCGGTTGTTAAGTTTACTGTTTCGCCCGGTACACCCTCGCTTGCTACACCTCTTATGTCTGTTCCGCTTTTTAAGCGGCTCCATTTTTCGTTTAGCATATTATCCTCCTGAAATTTTTGAAAAAATCTTTATTGCTTTTTTATTATACATTATATTTGTTCAATTGTCGATAATAATAATAAAAAAAGAGGTGCAGTAATGAAACATTTAATTGAACTGAGTAACATTGAAAAGTATTACAAAGGAAAGAGCGGTGATCTTCATGTTCTCAAAAATATATCTCTTGCGATAAACAGAGGCGAATTTGCCGCAATTACAGGCAGCAGCGGTTCGGGCAAATCCACGCTTATGAATATAATAGGCTGTCTTGATGTTCCCGATTCGGGCAGTTATACCCTGGGCGATGTCAATATAATGGAAACAAATGATAAAAAGCGTGCGTTTATACGAAACAGAAAGATAGGCTTTATCTTTCAAGGCTTTAATCTTATACACGCATTAACGGCTATGGAGAATGTACAGCTTCCTCTGATATACAGGGGAGTACCGTATCACGAAAGACAGCTTGCCGCAAAACGTGCCTTGAAGCTTGTAGGACTTGAAAACAGACTTGACCATAAGCCGTATGAATTGTCGGGCGGTCAGCAGCAGAGAGTTGCAATTGCAAGGGCTATTGCGAGCGATCCGCCTGTTATACTTGCAGACGAACCTACGGGCAGTCTTGACCCTCGTTCGGGCAAGATAGTGCTTGAAATATTAACAGAGCTTAACCGCAGAGGCAGAACTGTTGTTATTATTACTCATGATGAGAGCATTGCGGTTCTTGCAAAGCGCAGGATCTGTATTAAAGACGGTAAAATTACAGTGTAAGCCGTAATTAGACCAACAGATATTGAATATTGACCACACAACAGGTAAAAAAACGGAAAATACAAAAACGGCAAAAGTGACAAAACCGTAAATTTTTTGAAATATCCTTTTGATTTTATAAATAAAAACAGACTTGATTTTTGTAACAAAATTTTTCTAAAACACAAAAATTATAGAACTATTGTACAAAAAACATCTTGAAAATTCAATGGAATTGACGGTTGTCTATGCCGATTGCACAAATAAAATTTGATATTTTTGTTGACATTTACGTAAAATGTGATATAATAAAATCACAGGTTAAGGAAAGGAAAAAATTCCGAGACCTGCAGTATTTCCGAAATGAGAAGAAAATCAAAGTAGGCACGAATTTTAGAAGGAGGAATATTTATG
>JAFOMO010000148.1 GCA_017418905.1 Clostridia bacterium
AACCCAGCGAAGAAGATCCATCCGAAATCCCAGATAAACCCAACTATAGAACCAAACAATGAAGCTATCAAAACTCCAATTGCTATCCCCTAAAAGGGCTGGAGCGTGCCTCCGGCGGCTAAGGGGCGCTGCCCCTTAGAACCCCGCAAGCCTTTTGAAAAAGGCTTGACCGAAAACTAAATTGTTGGTTTTTGCACAGTCTGAATTTCCACTTTCCGATTTCCAATTTCCTCTTTAATGATTCTATATTTATTCATCATATTATTGTACCAAATATTGAGAAAAAAAGCAACTTATAAAGAAGTATTTTTAAAATTTTTATTTATCTGCTCTCTATATGCCTTTATACTCTTGAAATTTATGCCGGATTATGATAAAATTTATAAGAATTTCAGCGAAAGGAATGATCACAATGTCCGGACACTCAAAATGGAGTACCATAAAAAACAAAAAGGCAAAGAATGACGGTGCAAGAGCAAAAATCTTCACCAAAATAGGCAGAGAGCTTATTGTGGCAATAAAAGAGGGCGGAAGTGCCGATCCGAATGTAAACTCAAAGCTTAAAGACTGCATTGCAAAGGCTAAGGCAAACAATGTTCCCAATGATAACATTGAGCGTATCATCAAAAAGGCTGCAAGCGACGGCGATCAGTCAAAATACGAGGCTATCACATACGAGGGTTACGGTCCCGGCGGTATTGCTGTTATTGTTGAAGCTCTCACCGACAACAGAAACAGAACAGCAGGCGAGGTTCGCCACTATTTCGACAAGTTCGGCGGCAACTTAGGCACACAGGGCTGCGTTTCGTTTATGTTTGAAAGAAAAGGCGTTCTTATAACAGAAAGCGACGGTCTTGAAGAAGAGAAGGTTATGGAGGACGCTCTCGAAAACGGCGCATCAGATTTTCAGGTTGAACCGGATGTTTTCGAGATCTACACAGAGCCGGAGGATTTCAGCGCAGTAAACGACGCTCTGACAAAGCTCGGCTATACATTTATTGAGGCAGAAATTGAAATGGTACCCGGAAACTATACTAAGCTTGAGGACGAGGAGCAGATCCTAAAAATGCAGAAGCTGCTTGACAACCTTGAAGATAATGACGATGTTCAGAACGTATGGCACAACTGGGAGTATGACGAACCCGAAGAGGAAGATTAATAATTTATTTTTATTTCCCTTTGCCGTGTGTATTACCGGCAAGGGGGAATTTTTTGATCGTATTGTATTCACAGAAAAAAACAGATGAGAAAAGCTCTCATCTGTTTTTTTATCATTGTTTTTCATTGTCGTTTGTGAACTTGTTAGTGTGACCATTACTCTTACTCATCTGCGCCGGTAGAATTATCGCCGTTATAAGACAATACCATTTGAATACCCTGACTTATTTTGTCATACTCTGCCCGAATAGTTTTAAGATATTCTGTTCCCTCGGGTTCAACAAGATGATAATACTTTCTGAGACGCTTTCCGACAATTTCAACTCTGTCTGCAATTACACCTTTTTCAATAAGGCGGTACAGTGTGGGATAAAGCGATCCTTCCGGCATTACAAATTTTTCGCCGCTTCTTACCTTTAGCTCATGTGCTATCTGATAGCCGTACATATCTCCCGTTTCAAGCAAATAGAGAATAAGCAGCTCAGACGTGCCTTTTTTTAAGTTTTCTGAAATACCCATAGTCTTTCTTCCTTTGTAATTTATGTACATTTTTTATATCATCATATCGCTGACTGTAATTCAAAATATTATGCAAAGCACTTCAAGCCTCGGGCATTGCTCTACTCGGATCACAAAACATTTTAAATCATAAACCGCAAGCCTGAACCTCCGAAATCGTATCTGACAATACTCTGATATTCCGAAACGCCAACAGCCACAGCTCAACGATATACGGATAACAAATGATTATATTGTTATATTGATTATACTACATTTGTACAATGATGTCAACAAAAAAATGCATTTCATTATTATTTATTTGTGATAATTATTTACAGTTTGTTTGATTGTTGCCGTCACATTCTATTTTTTATGTTATACAATAATTCATCGGTTTTAAGCTTTAAATCTGTATAACGTGACTAACAGCAGTTTTTATACCTATTATAATCAATATAATACCGCCGGTAATTTCGGCTTTTTTCTCAAAGCGTGCGCCGAACAAATACCCTGTGCATACGCCTGCTAATGACAGAAAAAAAGTTACTGCACCTATAATACAAGCTGTAAAAACAATATTTACATCAAGCAGCGCAAAGCCTACACCGACAACAAGTGCGTCAATGCTTGTTGCCGCAGACAGAGCAAGCAGTTCTTTAAAGCTTGTTCTATTTAGCCGGACGCCTATTTCTTTGTCATTGACAGCGTCCTTTATCATATTAAAGCCGATAGCACCCAATAGGAGCAATGCAGCCCAATGATCGAACGCTCGTATTTTCTCCCTGAACCCGGCAGCTAAAAAATAACCTATACACGGCATTACCGCCTGAAACAGACCGAACATTGAAGCAATGATAATAGTATCTCCGTGTCTGACCCTTTTCATACACAAACCTTTGCACATTGCCACCGTAAATGCATCCATTGACAGCCCCACTGCCACAAACAAAAGCTCTGTTATCCCCATAATATTACACCTCGTTATTTTTTCAACTTGTACATTTTATTGTGAGGATAACATTTTTATTACTGATTTACTTTTGATACTCTTAGGAACTGTGCAGAAATAACTTGTGCATTTATGCTTGTCTAATTCGTCCTGTGTGTCGTTGCAATACCTTGAAATACGAGAGTATTCCTGCGGCATTGCGCCTAACACAGAACAAATTATTCTGCGCCTAAATTGCACAACTTATTCCTACACAGTTCCTTACTTTTATAAGTCTGCCTGCCATATGTCTGTACATTTCGAGATACTCTTCAAAAGATACATTTTCATTAAATCTGAGCACTTCCATTTCAACGCTGAACAGATCAACGTCAAAATCACATTCTAAAAGTCCGTTTTTTATATAAAAGCTTTTGCGCTTAATTCTGTTTTTCAGATCGGCACACGGTTTTTTTGTTGTTTCTATTTCAAGTATTATACGCTTTTCGTCAAACATTTTTCTTGCGTACTCCAGAGCATCGGTTCCTATACCTTTGCTGCGAAGCGCAGGCAATACTGCAAGATAGTCTATAAGTATTATATCCTTGTACACTACCGTGACGAACAATCCGCAGAATTTGCCGTTGTCCGATATTTCGTACAGCTCCATTTTCTTCCGGTACTGCCAATACTTCATTAAGAGATAAGGCTTTCTCTCACTGTCGGGGAAAGATGAATAGTATAACCTTTTAAATTCTTTTGTATTCTTTCTTTGAAGCTTTTGTATTTCTATCATAGCCAATACCCCCCTATAATTATTATACCACAAAAAATAACAGTAAAAAGCTTTTAAAAAAATAAAAATATTCAGATTAACTTTAGATTGACGCTGTATAATCAAATCAAAGAAAACAATTCCGCAAAAAAATTTTAAAAGCCTGAACCCTTTTGAGCATTTCACCTGTTATTGTTAATGAAAGCGGTTCTATCTTAGCAAAAAGCCGAAATAAAAAAAGAAAAAAATTTTAAAAAACTTGAACCCTTTGGAACATTTAACCTGTTATTATTAATGAAAGACAAAATCGAACAAAAATAAACACCGAAAGGAAAATGACCTATGAAAAACTCAAAAAGAATACTCTCAGCTCTTATATCTTTTATGCTCGCAGCAGGCTGTATGCCGACAATAGCTGACGCAGAAGAAACAAGCTGCACACCCGACGCTCCCGCTGTTGTTACAGCTTACAGTAAAGCATCTCATACAGACGACGAAACTCAGATAATCGACAGCGGCGAATGCGGCAAAAACGGCGATAACGTAAAGTACGAGCTGCATGAAAACGGCACTCTGTATCTTTTCGGTGAAGGTGAGACCGCAGACTACGCCGTTGACAATGATGTTCCTTCTCCCTTTTTATTCAGTACAACGATCAAAAATGTTATCATAGAAAATGGTATCACATACATAGGCAATGAGCTGTTCGCCTGCTGTAATAATATAGAAAGCGTTAACATACCCGACAGTGTAACGCATATAGGCGAATATGCATTCGTACAGTGCAAAAAGCTTGAAAGCATAGAACTGCCGAACAGCATTACAGCAATTGACACCGCTGCTTTTTCGGAGTGCATATCTCTTAAAAAAATAGTCCTTCCGAGCGGCATTACAAGCATTAGTAAGGGATCATTCGGATACTGCGAAAGTCTTACGGATATTACAATACCCGACAGTGTTTCAAGTATAGATGAAAAAGCTTTCTTAGGGTGTTCTTCCTTGGAAAAAATCGAATTGCCGAAAATCATAACAGCTATCAAAAGTTATACATTCCGCGGTTGCTGCGGACTGACCGATATTACTATACCCGACAGCGTTACGATCCTTGAAGAAGGTGCTTTTGAAGACTGCACCTCGCTTTCCAAAATAGAAATACCGGACAGTGTAACATCTATCGAAGAATTTGCTTTCTGCGGCTGTGAAAGCCTCACAGATATTACTTTATCCGACAATCTCACAAAAATCGCAGATAACACTTTTACAAGCTGTACTTCTTTGGAGCACATAACGCTTCCGAACAAGATAACATCTATCGGTGCCGTTGCTTTTTCTTCCTGTTCAAATCTTAAAAATATCAGGCTTCCCGACGAGCTGAAAATTATCTCGGAACTGGCTTTTTACGATTGTATAAGTCTGGAAGAAATAACTCTGCCAAACACTCTTTACAACATAGGCAGTTACGCATTTGAAGATTGCACAAGTCTTAAACAAGTCGATATACCTGCAAGTGTCAAAAAGATCGAGATCGGCGCATTTGGCGGCTGTTCAAGTCTGAGCTGTATCAATGTAAACAACGAAAACACTGCTTATTCGTCTATTGACGGAGTATTGTACAACAAAAGTGTAACAATACTAAACGCTGTTCCCGGAGGCAAGTCTTCTGTTTCTATCCCCGACAGCGTAAAAGTTATTGACGCTTGTTCATTTGAATATAACACAAACATTACAAAAGCAGATCTCCCCGACAGCGTTACAACTATATCCGATTGTGCATTTTTCTGCTGCAGTAACCTTACAGAGATCAACTTCTCAGCTAATCTCAGAACTATTAATGACTATGCATTCTTAAGCTGTACAAATCTTAACAATGTTGATATGCCCGACAGCGTTACAAAGCTCGGTACACAAGCATTTTCCGACTGTACAAGTCTTTCGGAAATAAAGCTTTCAGAGTCTTTGTCAAAGATAGGCGACGCAGCTTTTATCAGATGTACGAGCCTTGAAAGCATAGAACTCCCGAACAGCATATTGAGCATAGGCGAATATGCATTTTACGCCTGCAACAAGCTTGAAAGCATTAAGCTGCCCTCACAAATAAAAAATATTAAAGAATGTACCTTCGAGCTCTGCACGTCACTCGAAAGCATAGAGATACCAAACACGGTAACTCGTATTGAAGAAAAGGCATTCTCCACATGCAGAAGTCTGTCTGATGTATATTTCACAGGCAGCGAAGAAGAATGGAACAACATTTCTATTGATAACGGCAACAACTATCTTATAAAATCTGATATTCACTGCAATTCGACAATGCCGGATAATTTTGATTCCGAGATAAGCGGCGACGTAGACGGTGACGGCAAGGTAACAGCAAAAGATTCCATGAAAGTTCAGCGTTATACTATCAAGCTTGAACAGTTTTCAGATAATCAGATAAAGAACGCAGATGTTGATAAAGACGGGAAAGTTACTTCAAAAGACGCTATGTATATCTTGAGATACTCAATAAACTTAGGAGTCGTCAAGAAATAACTTGCACTTTCAGGCTCGCCTAATTTGCCCTGTGTGTCGTTACAATACCTTGAAATACGTCAGTATTCCTGCGGTATTGTGCCTAACACATAACAAATTATTCTTCGCCTGAATTGCACAACTTATTTCTTGACAATTCCTTAGCTGAACTGCCGTAACTGTTCAAAGCAGAGTCAGGGTATTTCCGAGTATTATCTATTCGGAAATACCCTTTTTGTATCTTATAAAAAAAATTCAGAAAATTGTCGGAAACAAAAAAATAATGAACCTTTTTCATTTGATTGACTGTTATTATTGATAGAAGTACTTCAAATGCGGTATAATAAAAAAATTGTAATTCTCGGTAAATGGTTTGTATCGGGAAAAAGCAAATGAAAAGAGGGTGCAGTTATGGACATACAATCCGTTTACGGAAATAAGATCAAAGACGAAAAGACCTTTGAGTGCATTATGGATACATTCGGTCATTATGTGGCTACTATCATTTATAATGTATCAAAGGGTACCTTGACTAAAGAGGACGTGGAAGAAACAACATCAGACGTTTTTATAACTCTATGGAAAAACGCCGAAAAGGTACAGGAGGGCAAGCTCAAAAGCTACATAGCCTGCATTGCAAAAACAAGAGCCTTGAATAAGGTCAATTCCGTAAGGAACAAAGCGTCTGTAAACATCGAAGAACTTGACCTTGAGGACGATTTTTCGATAAGCGATGAAACAGAGAAAAAAGACATTACAAAAGAGGTAAGACGTGTAGTTGACGAGCTCACCGAACCCGACAGAGAAATAATCATCAGATTTTACTACTATTACCAGACAGCCGCAGAAATTGCAAAGATCATGGATATGAACAAAGAAACCGTAAAAACAAGACTAAGACGTACAAAAGAAAAAATCAAAAAAGCTTTAACAGAAAGGGGCTATGCTTTATGACAACAACATTCAGAAAAGAGCTTGACAAAGCAGACGTTTTTGAAGATATAGACGCAAAATTCATACCCACATATACCGATATAGATATGGATAAGGTTAAACAGGCAGTTTACATGGAAACCACAGCAAAAGCTAAAGTCATAAAATTCCGTAAAAAGGTATTATTGAGCCTTATAGCCGCAGTAATAACGATTGCTGCGTTAGGTACAACGGCAATATACGCATACGGAGGGTTCGATGCATTTCTTGCTTTCTTCATAGGAGAAACAGAAACAGCACCTATCACAGTACCCGATACAACAGAGATCACTCAGGGCAGCGACTTATACAACATAACCGTTACAGGCATAACGGGCGACAGCAGTAAAGCTTATTTCTCATTAAACCTTACAAAGAAAGACGGAACACCTATTACCGACGACAACTATACTCTCGGAAATCTTTCTATGAACCCCGATACATGGGAATACGACTGCACAGTAAAGGTATTCGATAAAGACGGAAACGAGATCACGGGATTATCGCCCTGGGTATATTACGATCTGAGCAGTGACAGAAGATCTTTAGATATGATATTTATCCTTTTCGCAAGAGGCAATGATCTTAACGGCTGCACCGCAAAAATCGAAAGCAAAGCTTTTGGTTCAACGGCAGTTCTTTACGAAACAGCAACATACGACACACCCGAACAATTTGATGAGGATCGCAAAAACAGAGAAGCAATATATGATGAGTATTACGAACAGCACCCCAATATGAACACCGAAACAGGAGGCGGTCTCACATATACAAAACAGGGAGTTATATATAACTGCATTGTTGACACAAAAAAGCAAGAGCTTCCTTTCGCTGTTTCTTTCGACTTAAATTTCAGCAAAGAAGGACAGATTAATAAAACCATTTCTCCCGAACAGCTTCCGAACTTTATTATCAGCGACGCAGAAGATGTTCAAATGACTATAACTTCCTTCGGCATTAACTTCAGTGCAAAGTGCAAAACAGACGCTTTGAAAGCTTCGGCAAGTGAAACAATATTCGGTTTGCCCGATATGGATTCAAAGATAGTTCTTAATGACGGTACTGAATACTATCTGTATGAAACAGAAGGCTCTTACGAAAAAATTGACGGCGAATATACTATTCAAGGAGAAGTGCTCAACTTTGAAAGTCTGCCGGGTCTTCCTATCTATAACGAGTATATTTGGATAGATACAAGCAGCATCGCAGAGGTCATAATAGACGGCGTAACAGTTTATACGCCGTAAATGACAATGTATCTGTTGTTACCCGTGAAAACGGCGGCGCAGTTATAGTCTGCGTTGAAAATGCAGGCGGCTATGTTAAGCCCGGCGTATACTCTGAAGCTTCCAAGCGATGAAAATATCGGCACACCTTATCCCGCAGACTATATCATTTGGCATATAACAGCTTAATCCTTCGCAAGCTTTCTGCTGCCTGCGGAGGATTTTTTTGTTGTATTAATTATTTTTATGTGGTACAATAAATAAAAAAAGGAACAATAATTCATATGCTTGATATATTTTTATTAGGTACGGGCGGTACTATGCCCCTTCCCGAAAGACCTCTTACCGCTTTACTTGTCAAGTACAACGGCAAAGGCATACTCATAGACTGCGGCGAGGGTACTCAGACCATGATACGCAAACATAAGCAGTCGCTTTACAATATTGACGTTATTCTGATAACGCATTTTCATGCAGATCATATTTCGGGCTTGCCGGGACTTTTGCTTTCCTGCGCAAAATCGGAAAGAAAAGAACCTATCGTGATAATAGGTCCCAAAGGCTTAAAGACAGTAGTTTCTTCTCTCTGCATTATCGCTCCGGGGCTGCCCTTCGAGTTAGTGCTTATCGAGATTGACAAAGAAGAGTATTCTCACATCTTCGGTGATATTCGTATAACGGCTTTTGCAGTCGATCACTCCGTACCCTGTTACGGGTATTCTGTAAGCATAGACAGAAAACCTCGCTTTGACGTACAAAAAGCATTAGCACTCGGAATTGACAAAAGGCTTTGGAAAGCTATGCAAAACGGAGAAAGCGTGACTTATAACGGTGCTGTTTATTCTCCGCAAATGGTTTTAGGCAAACAAAGAAAAGGTTTGAAGATCACATACTGCACAGACACAAGACCCATTGAAAGCATAGCGCACTATGCTGAAAATTCCGATCTGTATATCGGTGAGGGAATGTATGCAGAAGAAGAAAAAATACAAAAAGCACTTGAAAACAAACACTCACTTTTTGAAGAAACTGCGCTGTTGGCAAAAAAAGCTAACGTAAAAAGGCTGTGGCTAACGCATTTCAGCCCGTCACTGAAAGAACCGGAAACATACTTATACAAGGCGGCTGATATATTCCCGGATACAATAATTCCGGGAGAGCTTGAAAGTATTTCTTTAAAATTTGAAAGCTCTGACAATTGAAAGTTGAAAGTGGAACTTTTTTCAAATCTCATGAAAAATCAATCAAAAACGAAAGATCGGTGATACTATGAAAATTCAGGAATCGGCAGAAAATTATCTTGAAACTATTCTTATACTTCAAAGCAAAAAAACAATGGTGCGTTCAATAGATATAGTAAACGAATTAGGCTTTTCAAAGCCGAGCGTCAGCATAGCAATGAAAAATCTGCGTGAAAACGGTTATATAGAAATGGACGCAAAGGGCTATATTACCCTTGCGGATAAGGGCAGAGAAATTGCCGAAAGAATGTATGAACGTCATACATTTATTTCTCAGTGGCTTATAGAGATCGGGGTTGACCCGCAAACCGCAATTGATGACGCCTGCCGCATTGAACACGTTATAAGCGCAGAAAGCTTTGAGGCTATAAAGCAGTTTGTAAACAGCAGTTTAAAGGAAAATTAACATGCAGTTTTTTCAAAACTACACATTGTATGAAACAATGTACATATTTATGATATACAGCTTTATAGGCTGGTGTACAGAAGTCGTTTATGCAACTACCAAACACGGAAAATTCATCAACCGTGGTTTCGACATAGGTCCTGTATGCCCTATTTACGGCTTTGGTGTTTTGTCTGTTCTGATGTTCTTAGAGCCTTTAAAAGAGCAATGGGGCGCACTGTTCATTTTATCGGCAGCATTTACTTCTCTGATAGAATTTATCGGCGGTTTTCTGCTTGAAAGGTTTTTTCACGAAAAATGGTGGGATTACTCAAACGAGCCGTTCAACATAAAAGGATACATCTGTCTGAGGTTTTCTCTGTTATGGGGCGGCGCATGCGTTCTGGTAATAAACGTAATACACCCGACAATAATGACGCTGATACATTTTCTGCCGCCTATATCGGGAATAGTACTTCTCATTTTGCTGTACACCGCATTGTTTTCAGATGTTTCTATCACGCTTGTAAACCTGATGAAAATTCGCCGTCATTTGCTTGCCGCACAAGAGATAGAAAAAGCACTCAACAAGCTTTCTGTTTCTATCGGTACAAACCTGAGTGACAAAACGCTCGATATTATAGAAAAGAGCGACGAGCTTAAAGATACGCTTGAAGAAAAAGAAACTGAGATCAAAGAAAACATTTCCGAAAAGCGCACAGAAGCTGAAGAGCTTCTCGAAAAGCTCAGAGAGCATATTTCCGAAGCCAAAAAGCACAGCGTTCGTATAAGAAAAGCTTTCCCGAACATCAGCAAACGCCTCTTTTAAGTTTTGAGAGTTGACCTCAACTCTCAAAAATTCACACTCTCATCGATACAGCCCACAAACAAGAGCTTTGTTCGTGGGCTGTAAAGCTGCGGTTATATTGTGTTTAGGCACGAATTGCTAACTGCCCACTGCTAATTGACTAAAGATCCAGACTGCTGCGCCGATCACCACAGCCGCCGCAACAGAGATCGAAACGATCAGCGGAATATTTTTGGATCGTCTTTTAGCAAGCTGTTCTAATGTGTCGTCTTGTTCGGGTGCGAATGTTACCGTATGAGTAATAACAGGTTCGGGCAGCTCTGCCGATTGATCGGGAGTGATGTTTATATGCTTCATTAGCTCACTGCCTATCATTTTGTCGATTTGTTCCGGCTCATCGGGGAGTACAGCAATATACTTACTTCCGCTTTGTATAAGATAGCCGTCTTTGCCGCCTTCCGGGTTCAGAATTTTTTTGTTGGACGTTACCTCTAAGCTTTTTTGTGTGAAGTAGTCTGAAAGTATGGTCATTACATTTCGCTCGCTGCCTGATGAAAGACCGCCTATTATTATTATAAGATCGTTTGTTTTAAGTGTGTTTTCAAAGCGTATTTTCAGATCATCAGTTGACACCGCAGCAGATGCACCTACGAGCTTGATGTCTTTTATAGTCGAAAGCTTTTTATTTATATTTCGCTGTATATATCCTGTCTTATATGCTATATAATATATTATGCTGCAATTCAAAAATAATCTCCCCCAAGGTATTTCAATGTGCAATGCACACTGCACATTGCACATTCAGACTGTGCAAAAAGTAGTGTTCTTCTATGTCAAGCCTTACTGCGCCGCCTTTGAGCGGCGGGGCGACTTTTGCCTAAAATCATACTTAGGGGCATGGTCACGCAAAATGCCCCTCTTTCAAAAACAGTCCGCAGGACTGTTTTTGAAATTCACCCCTAAAAGGGCTGGAGTGCGCCTGCGGCGATTGTGGGGACGCTGTCCCCACACCCCTGCAAGCCTTTTGAAAAAGGCTTGACC
>JAFOMO010000149.1 GCA_017418905.1 Clostridia bacterium
CGCTCGCAGTCTAATATAAAAATAAAAGAGCAGATGTAAACATCTGCTCTGATTATGTTGGCATCTCCCTATCTTCCCGGGGCGTCGCCACCCAAGTATTTTCGGCACCACCGAGCTTAACTTCTGTGTTCGGAATGGGAACAGGTGTACCCTCAGCGTACTCAACACCAACTTCATCGGTTTTCCGACTGCTTGATTATTATAACATAATCTGATATAGATGTCAAGCATTATTTTTAATTTTATTAAATCAAATACAATCGTCACATTGAATAAACAATTGTGTCTATTACTGTGCACATATTACAACGCTATTGTATAATTAACACAAACTGCCTTAATAAACATTGTGATAAGCCTTAAAATTATTATTTTTTCATAATCATTGTTGACAAAATCTGAAAAATGTGATATTATATTATTGTCTTAAAAAGGTATATGAAAAGCAGTTTCGGGCACTGCACTAAATAAGAGTTTTACACATTTCTTTTCTTTTCTTTAAAACTTTATATGAAAGAGCACGTTTTGAAAAAAGCGTGCTCTTTTCATTTATACCGACAAATATTATTACAACTCCGACCGCAAGCTATAAATGTTTGGATTAATTATATTCATACGCAAATTGCTAATTAAAAAAAGGTACTCCGTTTTGAGAAGTACCTTTTTTGTTTATATTATTGTATTATTATTTCTTGCTGTCTTTCTTTTTTGAAGATGCTTTCTTCTTTGTTTTTTTCTCGTCCTCAGCCTTTGCCTCTTCAGCGGCAGGAGTTTCCTCGGTCTTTACCTCTTCGGCGGCAGGAACTTCCTCAGTTTTTACATCTTCTGCGGCAGGAGCTTCCTCGGTCTTTACATCTTCTGCGGCAGGAGCTTCTTCAGCCTTTGCCTCCTCTGCGGCAGGAGCTTCCTCAGCTTTTACCTCTTCTGCGGCAGGAGCTTCCTCAGCCTTTGCCACTTCTGCAGCAGGAGCTTCCTCAGCCTTTGTCTCTTCTGCTGTTTCCTCTTCTGCCTTTTCCTCTTCGGGTTCGGGCTTTACGGGTGCAGGGAGTTCCTCTTTCAAGGTAAGGTAGATAACACCGAGTGGGGGAAGGGTAAGTGTGATAGAATAGTCAAGATCGTGATCGGGAATATCATCAGCGTGAATATCGCCGCTGTTAACGATACCGCAGCCGCCGAACTCTTCGCTTTCGGAGTTGAGAGCTTCTTGATAAATACCGTACTTCGGAACACCGATCCTGTAATTTTCTCTTGTAACAGGCTGGAAGTTGCAGATTACGATAACCTCGCTGCTGTCAAGAGCTATTCTGCGGTAAACAATAATACTCTTTGAGCAGTCATCGAGAGCGATCCAGCGGAAGCCGTTCCAGTCATAGTCGTTCTCGTGCATTGCAGGAACATCACGATAGAACTTGTTTACAGTTGCGATATAATGATTGAGCTGCTTATGCTTGTCATAGTCTAAAAGATTCCACTGGAGCTGTTCGTTAGCGTTCCACTCGTCAAACTGTCCTATGTCGCTGCCCATGAACAAAAGCTTCTTGCCGGGGTGAGAGAGCATATAGCCCAAGAAGCCTCTCATACCCTGGAACTTCATATCATAGTATCCCGGCATCTTGTTGAGGAGCGAACCCTTGCCGTATACTACCTCGTCATGAGAGATAGGCAGAATGAATGCCTCTGAGAATGCATATACAAGGCTGAATGTAAGCTCGTTCTGATGCCAGTTTCTCCACAGCGGATCTTCTTCGATATAGCGGAGTGTGTCGTTCATCCAACCCATATTCCACTTATAGTCAAAACCGAGACCATAGCCCTCTATCGGGTAGCCTGTAACATTTGCCCAAGCGGTGCTTTCCTCAGCGATCATGAGAGCTTCGGGGTGCAGAGTGTGGATAACAGTATTAAGCTTCTGTATAAACTCAACGGCAACCAGGTTTTCTCTGCCGCCGTACTGGTTGGGCAGCCACTCGCCGTCTTTGCGGTTATAGTCAAGATAAAGCATAGATGCAACAGCGTCTACACGGATACCGTCAAAATGAAATTCCTCGATCCAGAAGTTAGCGGAAGAAATAAGGAAGCTCTTAACTTCATATCTTGAATAGTTGAAGATATAAGTTCCCCACTCTTTATGCTCGCCGATCCTCCAGTCTTCATACTCATAACAGCCTGTACCGTCAAAGCGTGCAAGACCGTGACCGTCCTTCGGGAAGTGAGCCGGTACCCAGTCGATAATAACGCCGATGCCTGCTTTATGACATTCGTCAACGAAATACATCAGGTCTTTAGGTGTGCCGTAACGAGAAGTAGCGGCATAGTAGCCTGTTACCTGATAACCCCAGGAGCCGTCAAACGGGAACTCTGTAAGGGGCATAAACTCAATATGTGTATAACCCATATCTTTGATATAGGGAACAAGAGTTTCTGCAAGCTGCTTGTATGAATAGTATGAACCGTCCTCGTTCTTTCTCCAGGAGCCGGCGTTCATCTCGTAGATGTTTATAGGTGCGCTTCTGTGCGGATGTGTTCTCTTGTACTCATACCAATCAGCGTCATTCCACTCATAGCCCTCAATGTCGTAAATCTTAGACGCATTCTCGGGGCGAACCTGGCAATGGAACGAATACGGATCTGTCTTGAGATTCTTATCGCCCCAAGGTGTTTCGACACAATATTTATAGTTATCATACTGTGAAAGATTATCAATAAATGTTTCCCAAACGCTTGAATTAAGCACTCTGTACATTTGGTTTGCGTTCTGATCCCAGTTGTTGAAATCACCCACAACAGACACGCTCTTAGCGTTGGGTGCCCAAACTCTGAATACAACGCCTTGTCTGTCGCCAACCTTTGTAAAATGAGAACCCATATACTTATAAGCATGGGTAGATTCACCTGTCAGAAACAGATCAAGCTCTGAACGGGTATCAATGGTGTTTGACATAAAAAACCCTCTTTTCTTTTGTATATATTGTATTATTGGTGTTTTTAGCTATGCTTCTCTGCGAATAACGAGTGGTACAATAAATTTATATTATTATACCACACTTGTGTAGTAAATACAACTGCCGTACAAAAAATATAATACATAGGAAAAAAGCCGCATTTCTCTGAAACACGGAAACACGGCATTTTGAACAAAATCGAATTTACCGCACCGCAGACAATATATTCACTAATACTATATTACATTATTAAGGAAATAAAAGTCAATAGTAAATTCAAATTTCTATATTAAAATTTTATAAATTTGGTAAAAAACTTATTTTTTATGTTCATTAAGGTAATTTTCGAGCAGATCTGCAGTATATTTTACCAATTCGTGGCAGGGGCGTTTTTTAAAACCGGCAGGTCTTTGAAAGGGTGTGCCCTTGCTTGTGCCGAGTTCCGACATACCCAGAAGCTCACGGCATATAATACTGCCGTTGTCCTGTTCAAATTGGCGTGAAAACTCCTGCACCTTGCTGTAAAGCGTTCGTCTTGTCAATGGGTCTTTGGGGTCTTGACTGTAAAAGCAGCCGAGCACGAACAATGCGCCGTTCACGGTGCCGCACACCTCACGCATACCGCCCATGCCTGCGCCGTAGGCGTTAGTTATCATAGCGGCAGTTTTTTCGTCAAGCCCTGTTTCTTCGCAGAACGCAAGAGCAACCGACTGAGCGCAGTTGTAACCGTTCATAAAATAGCTTTTTGCTTTATCGCCTTTTGTCATGTGAATTACTCCTTTTTGTTAAGTAAACCTATTAATTTGATTTTTGCATACTCTTTGTCAAGCTGAGATGAAATATCGTGTATCAGCTTGCCGAGGGGACGTTCTCCCAAACGCTCTTTATCAAGCTTGCTCATCAGAAGAATCTCTTTGACCTCTTGCCTGCTTTGAAAAAGCTTGGGAAAATTTTGTAAAATATCGTCTATCATTTCATCCGTACAAATGTACCTGTTCAGAAGCAGATCAGATACAATATCTGTATGTGTATTATACAGTTCTTCAAGCTTGAATATGTCAATAGAGTTATTGATTCGTTCTTTATTTTCGTCGCCCTTTTTAAATTTCAATTCTATTTTATCCTTATTATCAGGCTGTACTCCTATTAATAAGGATAGATCACCGTTTTTCGGCTTAACATGAAATGTACAGTTATCTCCCATTTCTTCCTCATAGGGGTATAACACCTCGTCTTTTTTATTGCTCTTGATAAGGTTGCACACACCACAGCTCGGAACAAGATTCATGATCGACAACGCTAAAAACGGGTAGTCTGATTTATCACGGTAATGATCGAGCTGAGGACGCACGGTTTTTCCACTTTTTGATACGGTTGTAGTAAACAAACGGTTGCAGTATGGGCAAACCTTAACTCCAAGCATTTCGACAAGTCGAGAAATATTTTTGTTTTGTGAAAATGCTTCGTACCTGAAAACATGGTATAACAGATTTTTGCTCTTCTTTTTCAAGTCTTTTTTTTGGTCTTCTTTGAGATTTACAAAAAAGTCATCATTAATTAATAGCTTCAATTCGGATAAAGCTGTTTTATTCATATGAGTTGTTAAAAGTGTACGCAAATTTCCCTTATTTACATGACCTCCGGTAAGTTCTCTTCCGTTTTCTTTATATAAAAAAGAGTAGATGTCAAATGAAGTGTAGTTGACCGAAGATGCCGAAAATAAAGAATCCAGATAATTCTGAAAATTATATATCATATTGTGTGCTAATAAAGCATCGTTTTTTTGTTTTTCGTCGTTCGTTTTTTCTTTCGTACCAAGACTAATAACATTGTTTCCAATAAGTAGTTGTTGATACTCTTTTGTTCTATTTCTTGGACTTATTTTATAACTATCGTCTTCTGTTTGTATTATGTGAGACGGAAAAACATAATCATCGTCAAAAACATCTTCGGGGTAAAATGGCACAGCCTTTGCAACCATATAAAGGTATAAATTAAAGAACTCGTCTTTATTTGTAAGTTCGGTGTAGGGTTTAATTTTTATCATTGTTTCCCCTCATTTCACGCACTTCTTGATATTTTTTTATGATCTCGTCAAGCTCTTTATTTGACAGGTTTTCAGCGTATTTCTTTATACTTTCTACTGCAATGTCATTGTCGTTTACAGCAGAGTCATAAAATTCTGTAAGCCTGTTTTTTATAATGCCGGGGGCGAGAAGATCAATAACAAGCTTGCACTCGC
>JAFOMO010000150.1 GCA_017418905.1 Clostridia bacterium
AAAGCTTCAGCTTTGTTTCTCACACAGAATAGATAAGCTCGACTCACTTCTTCTCAAAGCAGCCGACAAAAACGGCGTTCAGGAGCTTGCAGACTTCTATGCAGACGAGGTATTTCCCGCAATGCAGGAGGCACGAGTTGTTGCAGACGAAATGGAAATGTCTATGGACGCTAAAGCATGGCCTTATGCTTCATACGGACAAATGCTGTACAGTGTTAAATAATACCGTTTTGTTGAAAATGGAAAGTGGAATTATTGATGTTCCCTAAAAAATCCCCTCTGTCGGTACTTCGGCAGAGGGTTGATTTATTGTGCCGGTTTAATTTTCAATAGGCAAAACCGCAAGATTTATCGAACATCTCAGAATGTACAAAGCGTCTTTTGCGTTTACTTTGCCGTTTTTGTCAACGTCTGCGGCTTTGAACTGTTCGTCTGTGAGCTGTGCAAGCTTGATAGCGTATCTTTGTACTAACATAGAATCTCTTGCCGTTACTTTGCCGTCACCGTTTACATCTCCGTAAAGTTCGGGTTCGTTTTCTGTATCTGTTTCCGTATCGCTTTCCGAGTCTGTTTCGGTATCACTGTCTGTATCGGGGACATCGGGAGTGTCGGGCGTATCCGGAGTATCGGGTGTATCCGGAGTATCCGGCGTATCCGGTGTATCGGGTGTATCGGGTGTATCGGGTGTATCGGGTGTATCCGGCGTATCGGGTGTATCCGGTGTATCCGGAGTATCGGGTGTATCCGGAGTATCGGGTGTATCCGGTGTATCGGGTGTATCGGGAATATCAGGTATACTTGGTACATCGGGCGTTTGTACATCTTCTGTATCGGTATCAGTATTGGTATCGGTTTCTGTGTCCGTGTCGCTTTCAGCATCGGTGTCTATCTCTGTATCGCCGTCTGTTTCGTTGTCTGTTTCCGTATCCGTTTCGGTATCGGTAGTAATATCGGAATCACTCTCTGTATCGCTTTCGTTGTCTGTTTCTTTCGTTGAATCAGTCGATGTATCAATATCTGTAATTATATCTGTTGTTGTGTCAATTTCTGTTGTTTCATCTGTCGAACTGTCCGTTTCGGAATACAGATCGGTTGATGTATCATTATCTGTAGGTGTATCTGTTGTAGTGTCAATTTCTGTTGTTTCATCTGTCGAACTGTCCGTTTCGGAATACAGATCGGTTGATGTATCATTATCTGTAGATGTATCTGTTGTAGTGTCAATTTCTGTTGTTTCATCTGTCGAACTGTCCGTTTCGGAATACAGATCGGTTGATGTATCATTATCTGTATGTGTTTCTGTTTCGGTATCACTGTCTGTTGTATCGAAAATATGAGAATTATAATGTATTGATGCATACTTCGTCAAGCTATCGTTAAAAATGCCAATGTTAATAGCATTCCATTCTTCCTCACTGCCTGTATAATATACGTCTGAGATTGTGCTGTCGTTTACAAACGCATAATCATCAATACTCATTATGCTATTCGGTATTTCTACGATCGAAAGGTTTAAACAATTACCAAATGCATATGTCCTTATAGCTTTTGCGCCGTCCGGTATTACTATGCTTTCAAGGCTTTCGCAATAATAAAACGAATTTTCTCCTATAGTAGTAACACTATTCGGAATATCAACATTCGTTTTACGGCATGGACAATATATCAACTTTGTAATCAATTTATTATACAAAACACCGTCTATTGACGTATACTTTTTATTTTCTGCTTCCACATTTACAGCTAAAAGGCTTTTGCAGAGGTGAAACGCTTTATCACCGATACTTGTCACACTTTTCGGTATTTCTACGCTTTCAAAACTTTCGCAGTGACCAAATGACCGATCGCCTATGCTTGTCAAGCTGTTCGGTAAATCTATGCTTGCAAGGCTTGTGCAGAGGTAAAACGCATAATCGCCTATACTTATAACACTGTTCGGTATTTTTATGCTTTCAAGATTAATACAGTTTTCAAACAAACGTAAAGATATATTGGTTAAACCGACCGGTAATTCTATACTTACAAGACTTGTGCAATTTTTAAACGCACGATCACCAATACTTTTAACACTGTTCGGTATTTCTATGCTTTCGAGACTTGTGCAGGAGTGAAATGCCTCTTCGCCTATGCTTTTAACACTGTTTGGAATTTTTATGCTCGTTAGGCTTTTGCAGTTATTAAACGCATCATTACCGATACTTGTTATATTATTCGGTAAATCTATACTTGCAAGGCTTTCGCAAAAGTAAAAGGCATACTTCTCTATTTCAGTAACACTATCCGGTATTTTTATGCTTACAAGGCTTGTGCAGCTATCAAATAAACCGTCGGTTATCTTTGTTACACCGGATGGGATTTCTATTTCTGCAAGGCTTGAGCAATATCTGAACGCTTCAGACCCTATACTTGTAACACTTTTCGGAAAATCTACGCTTGCAAGGTTTTGGCAGCCTTTAAAAGCTTCACAGCCTATAGCTGTAACACCGTTCTCGATAACAAGAGCCTTTACGGTTATTTTACCATAAAAGGGCGAATCAACACTTCCAAAATAATTTTTCATTTCCCCGTCACCAAAAACATAAAGCGTGCCGCTTTCATGCAACTCATACTTTACGTTGTCACCATCTATGCCGCACTCGCCGCTGTCTGTTATCGGGGTAGTGTCGTCTGCGTGGGTTGTTTTGCCTGCCGCCGTCACTGTTTTTTCAGATATGACGGTATTATCCGTCTCAGCCGCTTGTACGGGTGTTAACGCACAGCTTGAAACAAGCATTATACTTAACACAGCGGCTAAAAGCTTTTTTGCATTTTTCATTTTGATCGTCCTTTCCTGATAAGCATATTATCCTTTATACACATTATATTTTATCACGCTATTATCAAGTTTTCAAGTGATTTATACAAAAAAACAGACAGCCGTTATGACTGTCTGCAATTTTTATAATCAATATCAGTTTTCTATCGGCAATACCGCAAGATTTATCGAACATCTCAGAATGTACAAAGCGTCTTTTGCGTTTACTTTGCCGTTTTTGTCAACGTCTGCTGCTTTGAGCTGTTCATCTGTGAAATGCGCAAGCTTGATAGCGTATCTTTGAACGGTCATAGAATCTCTTGCGGTAACTTTGCCGTCACCGTTCAAATCGCCGTAAACCTCGGGTTCATCGTCTGTTTCGCTATCGGACTCCGTATCACTGTCTGTATCCGGAATATCGGGTGTGTCGGGTGTATCCGGAGTATCCGGAGTGTCGGGTGTATCCGGAGTATCCGGGGTATCGGGTGTACTCGGTACATCAGGTGTTTGTACATTTTCACTGTCTGTATCGGTATCCGTATCACTGTCGGTATCGGTGTCTGATTCGGTATCGCCGTCTGTTTCGTTATCGGTTTCGGTATCCGTTTCAATTGGTAAATCTGTTGATGTATCAATATCAGTATTAGTATCTGTTGTTGTGTCGCTGTCGCCTATCTCTGTATCGGTATCATAATAATCTGTATTCATAATATCATCAAGTGCTGCCATTACAGAAATAAAAGTATCTGTTACATCTGCCCCTGTATCATCATAGAATGCTGTTGCTTTAAGCTTTATACCAACGCCGTATGTTTTTGCAGGTATCTCGTTCTTACCGTAATTACGAGTATATTCTTTAACAGTTTCGCCTGTGTTGGTAAGAGTTACTTTAACGTCTGTTTTGTCCCCTACTTGCGGCACATAATCCGAAAAGAACATATCGCCGTCTAAGTCATAAACCATCTTGTAGATCTTAGCTTTTGTCTGCGAATTTTTTCTGCCGGGCATATCGGACGAATCAGGTATTTCAGCGTTTTTATTGAGAACAGTAAGAGTTACGCTGTAATCGCTGTTCGGAACTAAGTTTCGGGGATAACGGCACTGATAGTGTACATCTGCATTTGTAAGGCAGCCGTTATTCTCACTTATCTCAATACTGCTCCATTCGCTTTCGGTACCCTTGAAATATACGTCTGAAAGGCTTGTGCAGTCGATGAAAGCACTGCTGCCTATGCTCGTAACCCGGTTTCTCATTTCTATGGCTGCAAGACTTGTACAATCTGAGAACGCAAATTCATTTATGCTTTCAACACTTGCCGGAAGCTCTATGCTTACAAGGCTTTTACAAGCTTTAAATGCACCATAACCGATAGATGTCATTGTATAGGGCAATTCAACGCTTGCAAGACTTGAACACTGTGAAAACGTATAAGCACTTAAGCTTGTAACACTGTAAGGGATCGATATGTTCACAAGACTTATACAGCCTGCAAACGCATATATTCCTATATTTTTAACGCTTTTAGGTATGTTAATGTATGAAAGACTTGTACAGTCTTGAAAAGCGAAGTCATCAATAACTGTAATGCTTTCGGGTATTGTAATGCTTTCAAGGCTTGTGCAGCCTTCGAGAAGAGATGACGCAATAGTTGTAATACTATCCGGAATTGATATGTATCTTAAACCGGTACAAGAAGCAAATGCATATCTGTCTATGCTTGTTACACCATCCGGTATATCAATTACTGTAAGGCTTTCGTACCCGTAAAACGCATATTCGCCTATACTCTCCACGCTGTTTGACATTTCTGCACTTTCAAGGCTTTTGCAGTTATAAAAGGTATGATCACCTATACTTGATACATTGTTCGGTATATCTGTTTCTGCAAGCTTTGAACATTCGCAAAACGCATAATTACCTATATTTGTTATACTGTTCGGCAGTTCTGCACTTTCAAGGTTCGGACACTCGTAAAACGCACGAGTTCCTATACTTGTAACTCCGTCTTCTATAACTACCTTTTTCATATATTTGACCGGAAACTTATTATTCGGTTCATAGTCTTTCATTTTGCCGCTTCCGTAAATTTACAGAGTTCCGCTTTCGTGCAGTTCATACGATACTTTATCACCGCAAAAACCACTGTCTGTAATAGCTGTGGTATCGTCTGTGTGAGTCGTTTTGCTTAGTTCGGTCACTTTATTCCCGAATAATATAGAATTATCCGTTTGCTCAGCCTGTGCGGGCATAATGATACAGCTTGAAATAAGCATCAAACTTAATACGATCGCCAATAGTTTATTTGCTTTTTTCATTCTTATCATCCTTTCATCTTTGTATAATCCGAATAAAAAACTCATTCAGATTATACATTTAATTGTAACACAGTAACTTTTTGTTTTCAAGTGATTTTACACATAATAAATAATAGTTTCAGAAAATTTTCACTTATCATGCACACATTGATATATACAAAAATAAAAAACGGACAGATCACTCTGCCCGTTAATTTTAAAAGTTTGCACTACTGCAAAGTATAAGTACAATATCAAAATATCATTACTTATACTTACGCTTGCGAGCCGCCTCGGACTTTTTCTTACGTCTTACAGAAGGCTTCTCGTATGCTTCTCTTTTGCGAACCTCAGCTATAACACCGGCTCTTGCACACTGCTTCTTGAATCTTCTCAGTGCGCTTTCAAGAGACTCATTATCCTTAATTCTGATCTCAGCCATTTATTTTCCCTCCCATCCGCCAAAAGGCAGGAGTTAATCGCATAATCTGCAAGCTTAATTATACAATATCTCACACAATTTTGTCAAGTGTTTTTTGAAAATTATCGTAATATTGCTTATCAGCTGCGTCTTATGCTTTGGCTGAACAGATCATTCTTTGACGATAATGTCGGAAATATCTACTTCTTCGCCGTCTGCCCACATTCTGTCGAGGTCATAATATTCTCTTGCCTCATCTGAGAATATGTGTACAATAACGTCTATATAGTCGAGAAGTATCCATGTATCGGAACGGTAACCCTCTATGTGACTTACCGTTTCGCCCTTTTCTTTAAGTTGATACTCAACCTCATCTGCAAGGGCTTTGACCTGTGTAGAGCTTTGTCCCGTTGCTATTACAAAATAGTCTGCAATAACTGAAACATCACCAACCTTGATAAGCTTGATATTTGTACCTCTTTTGCTGTCGAGTGCTTTTACAGCCTCTTTTGCTGTTTCAATACTTGTCATATAATTACACCTCTTTTATTCTTTATTACCGTTTTTCTTACCGACTGTTCTCAGAACCATTTCATTGTAACAGGCAAGAGAGTTCGGGTCTATTGCAAGTCTGCGTTTAGCCAGATCTGAAATACTGAACGACAAACCGAAAGTCATAGCGTCTTCAAGGCTTTTATTTGCAAGCGAGCGCATTTCTTCAACACCGTCATAATCACGCTCTGCGCCCGTAAAGTCTGCTATAAAAATACACTTTTCAAGCACGCTCATGTTCGCCCTGCCCGACGTATGGTATCTTATAGCATTGAATATGTCCTCATCGTCAATGCCCATATAATAGCGAACAAATGCCGCACCTGCTATTGCGTGCCACAGCTTTGGCGACGGGCTTTCTACATCATTCAGCTTTATATATGATCTTTGTATTATTATTAGCTGTTCTTCGGAGGGAGTTTCTTTTGTAATGTCGTGAAGTATGCCTGCCAGACGTGCTTTTTCAACATCTGCGCCGTATTTTTTTGCCAAACGCTTTGCCTCGGTCGCTACGTTTACGGAGTGTATATATCTTTTCTCACCCATTCGAGCCTTTAATACCTTGTCAAAGCGATCATAATTTATTACAGACTTATTCATATACAGATAATTTGCGTATATGTATTTTTCTACCTTCGGGTCAACATATTTCGAGATAACACCGTCGTCATAAACAGTTTTGCGTATTATTGTTGACGATATATCCGACTTCTTCAGATCGAGAAATACTGTTTTACAGCCGCGTTTCGAATACTCGCTCTCTTTTGATTTGAGCTGTTCGATCTCGTTGTTATCTCTCGGTACTGTACAAACAGAAGCAAGCGAGAATATCGTATCGGGTTCACGCCACGTATCGAGAGTCATATACATATCTGCGCCCATTATTACAAAAAGCTCGCTGTCGGGATATATCTCTTTGAGCTGTCTTAAAGTATCTGCGGTGTAGCTTTTTCCGCACCTTTTTACTTCAATGTCCGAAACCTCTATCTTCTTGTAGTCCTGCGCTGCAAGACGGCACATATTCAGTCTGTGTTCACCATAGACAATATCAAGATCGGCTTTATGCGGCGGTACTCCCGTCGGTATGAGCAGCAGCTTATCAAGCTTTAATTTTTTGATAAAAGCCAATGCCAGATTGATATGAGCGTTATGAATCGGGTCAAAAGTGCCTCCGAACATTGCAATTCTTTTTTGCTGTTTCATATTCTCACCTGCTTTTACGCCAAATTATATTTTTACTTTTTCTTTTTTGCTTTCGGCAAAACGATCTGAGGGTCTTCGTCATTTCTCTTGTACAGCACAAATTTTGTACCTATGACCTGAACTACCTCAGCATGTGTATCTTGTGCTATCCTCTCAGCCGCTTCACGAACCGAAAGCTCGCACGTTTCAAGCAC
>JAFOMO010000151.1 GCA_017418905.1 Clostridia bacterium
CCCTCAAGACCGCATAATACCTTTGTATCGGTATCTGCAATGCGAATTCTGAGATCATTTGCGGCTGCTTCACTTGTCATAACGGCTATATGCGGTCTAAACTCTCTTATCTGCTTTTCGAGCAGATCAACACTGCTGTTCGCAGTAAGTGCAGAAACCTTTATGTCCAAAGCTCTGCATACATCCAAAGCCTGTGTTCCGATAGAACCTGTTGAACCGAGAATCGAAATATTTTCTGTCATATCACTGACCTGCTTTCTCAACTATTGTCGGTAAAAACATTATGATTATTAGCAGCAACGGAGATGTAAATATTACGCTGTCAAATCTGTCAAGCATTCCGCCATGTCCGGGTATGAGAGAACCATAGTCTTTTACTCCGAGACTTCTTTTGACAAGAGAAAAGCTCAGATCACCGACTATTGAGATCAGTGAACCTGTTAATCCGAAAATTGCCAATGAGATATAATTTACACTCTCGCCGCTCTTAAAGAAAAATGTCTGAAAAATTATTCCTACCAAAAATGAGAGAAGTGTGCCGACTATTACGCCTGTAACTGCACCCTCGATAGTTTTCTTCGGACTGATCTTTGGGCAAAGCTTATGCTTGCCTAAGAAGCTGCCGCCAAAATAAGCTCCTCCGTCTGCAAGCCACGGTGTAGCAAGCGACGTTACAAGATAAAATGCACCTATTATAGGCTTTGAGATGTCGAACATATATACAATAGTCCATAATCCCAGCGTACATAAAAGCGTGATCGTTAAAGCAAACGAAAGATCGGGAAATACAAGATTTTCATGATTGAATATCATTGCCAAAAACAATGATAATACGAATAAGAAAACAAGTATGGGAACAACATAATGATATGAATAAAACAGCGGAAACAAAATGGAAAACGCCAAACAAGGTGCAGCTACCGTAATTTTTTTATTCAGACCTTTAGCCGATAGTCCCTCAAAAACACACATTGCAATTATTAAAGCCATTACTATATCAAGTACGATCTTGTAATGTACTCCTACTATCAATACACCGATAGCAAAGGTTATTCCGATTATTGCAGACAGTATTCTGGTTTTCATAAATATTACACACCGCCAAATCTTCTGTTACGTTTTGAATATTCGATCAAGGCTCTGTTGAGATCGTTTTTAGTATAATCAGGCCACAATACATCGTCGATATAGTATTCCGCATAAGCCGACTGCCAAAGCAAAAAGTTTGACGTTCTGTATTCGCCGCTCGGTCTGATTATCAGATCGGGATCGGGCTGACCCGATGTATACAGATAATCCGATATAAGCTTTTCTGTTACGGTATTGTCTATCTCATCTGCTTTGATCTCTCCGCTCGCAGCCATTTTTGCAATCTTGCGCACTGCGTTTACAAGCTCTGCCCTGCCGCCGTAATTCATCGCAATATTGCATACCATACCTTTGTGTACCGATGACATTTGTTCATTTTCTCTCATAAGGTCTTGAATATCCTTAGAAAAACCTGAAATATCGCCCAAAAATTTTAGTCTTATTGTATCGTCTGCAAAATCTCTCAATGCCTCGTTCAGATAGTCTCTGAAATAAGTCATTATAGTGTTAACTTCTTCAAGAGGACGCTTCCAATTTTCAGTTGAAAAAGCATATACCGTAAGATACTTTATGCCTATGTCGCTGCAGTAACGGCTGATCTTTCTGAAGGTTTCTGCGCCTACTTTATGACCTGCCGTTCTTGGCAGACCTCTTTTTTTAGCCCATCTTCCGTTACCGTCCATAATTATGCCTATATGTGTGGGTAACTGTATATCTGCAATATCGATCTCGGGCATTTTGCTTGAAAATATACTCATCTTAGCAATCCTTTTAAATAGACATTACTTCTTTTTGTTTTGCTTCACAAAGCTGATCTATGCTCTTAACATATTTATCTGTAAGCTCCTGAACCTTTTTCTCGCTCTTTTTGAGATCGTCCTCTGTGATCTCGCCCTCTTTTTTCATCTTTTTGAAATCTTCAATAGTATCTCTTCTGATGTTTCTGATGTGCACCTTCTTGGCTTCTGCCATTTTTGCAACATCTTTAACGATGTCTTTACGCTTATCCTCTGTAAGCGGGGGGAATACAAGGCGAATGATCTTACCGTCGTTCTGCGGATTGATTCCTATATCGGATGCCTGAATAGCTCTCTCTATACCTCTTAATACAGACGCATCCCACGGCTGGATAGTGAGTGTTCTTGCCTCTGTTACCGATACGGCAGCCAAAGCATTTATAGCAGTCGGCGCACCGTAATAATCTACCATAACTCTGTCAAGTATATTCGGGTTTGCTCTGCCTGCTCTGATCTCTCTGTATTCAACCTCAAGATGATCTACTCTCTTGTTCATACGCTCTTCGCATTTCTTTAATGTTTCTTTCATTGTATAATCCTCCGTATATTATATTTTTCTATATAAAGTTTATATGTATCAATATTAATTCGTAACTACAGTACCGACATTTTCACCGCAAACGGCAGATACTATATTTTTTGTATCTTCAACACTGAATACAAGAATGGGCAGCTTGTTATCCATACAAAGAGAGGCTGCGGTGCTGTCCATTACCTGCAAGCCGCGGTTCAATACCTCTTTGAATGTGATCGTATCAAACTTGACTGCGTTCGGATTTTTATGCGGATCGCTGTCATACACACCGTCAACCATTGTAGCTTTTAACATAACATCTGCGCCTATCTCTATCGCACGAAGAGCCGCACCCGTATCTGTTGAAAAATACGGATTTCCCGTACCGCAGCCGAAAACTACCACTCTGCCTTTTTGCAGATGTCCTACTGCTTTATCTTTAACATACAGATCGGCTACCTGCGGCATTGCAAGTGCTGTCTGAACTCTTGCGTCTATGCCCATTAGATTGAGAGTATCGGCAATACCTAAAGCGTTAATAACAGTTGCAAGCATTCCCATGTGATCTGCTCTTGTTCTGTCCATACTGCCGCTTGATCTTCCTCTCCAGAAATTGCCGCCGCCTACCACAATGGCAACTTCAACACCCATTTCAACAAGCTCTTTTACAGGTTCGCAGTAACGAGTTACGGTATCGAAATCAATTCCCGAACCCTGTTGTCCTGCCAATGCCTCTCCGCTGAGTTTTAATAATATTCTTTTGTATTTAGGTTCCATTTTTACTTAGTCCTCCGATTTTTCCATAAAAACAACACCTCTTATCAGTGAGGTATCAATTTATCGGGTATTCTTAGTATAACTGCCCCAACCATTCAAGCGCATAATACTATTACTATTATTTTACAATAAACAATCTCATCTGTAAAGACAATTTATTCAATTTTTACTTTGGGTTAATAATTTTCTTTTTATGACAACTAATAAAAGATATTCAAATTATTATGAATCTGCGAAAAAAACCGAAGTCTTTCTTCCATATTATTACAGTTTAAATTATATTTCCATTTTACAAATACATTAAATAACCAAAATAGTATTACGGGAGGTGAGAATATGAAAAAGCAAAAATTTGTCCGTTTATTATCCGTTTTTTTATTTTTTGTTTGTATTGCCGTGTTCGCTGTATGCGCAGGCTGTAATGCGATACTTCCGAATGAATATACCGTTTATAAAAACGAAACATTCAAGTACGGTAATAATAAGCTTGTATCTTTAAACGATCATGTTTACAAAAAATCAAAAGAAGCATTGTATTATCGTGATGATTATTCATCGCAGGAATTAATGTTACTGAATATTATACCCATTAAAGAGGTAAATGTTCATAATACAGAAAAAAAATATGTAGTACCTTGCGGCGAGCTGTTCGGAATAAAGTTTTATACAAAGGGAGTTGTAGTGATAAAATGCTCCGATATTATAAAAAACAATAAAACTGAAAATCCCGGTAATTCAGGAGGTCTTGAACCGGGCGACACAATAACACGTATCAACGAAAAAGAAATACTATGCTGTAACGATGTTAAAGAAGTCGTTTCAAGCTCCAAAGGCAGCAGTCTTTCAGTCACCTTTGAAAGACAAGGTACGGAATATACTACACACCTTACACCTGTAAGTACAGACTCGGACGGCGATCTTCACTTAGGACTCTGGATCCGTGACAGCTGTGCAGGCTTGGGAACTATGACCTTTTACGAACCCAAAAGCAAAAGCTTTGCAGCTTTGGGTCACGGAATATGCGATACCGATACAGGTAACGTTCTGCCTCTTGACAGTGCGTATATAACAGAGGCAAAGATCGCAGGCATTACCAAAGGTTCACAGAATGTTACCGGCAGTATCAACGGGTATTTTTCGGGAAGTGACAAAAATATGGGCATTGCTTTGCGCAACTGTGAAACAGGAATTTACGGTATACTTTCTGATACTCCGTGTGAAGCTGAACCGATAGAGATAGCAACCATTCATGAAATAAAAAAGGGCAATGCACAAATTTTATGTACGCTTGATAACGGTAAACCTGATTATTACAATATTGAGATAACTAAGATCAATTATGATACCAAAAATAAAACAAAGAATTTGCAGATAGCTGCTACTGATGAACGGCTTTTGTCAAAAACAGGAGGAATAGTGCAGGGAATGAGCGGAAGTCCAATATTACAAAATGGTAAACTTGTTGGAGCCGTTACCCATGTTCTTATAACAAATTCCGCAAAAGGGTATGGAATTTTTGCTCAGAATATGTACGATGATATGGAAAAATCACATATTTGATTATCAACGGTTACTTTTCTGTATCTATTTGTTACCGATTTTTTTCAAAAAAGGTATTGCTATTTTTACCATTTTATGGTATTATAACACTCGTAAACCATTTATACCATTTTTGGAGGATTATTGATATGGAAAACAAAATCAAATTATTATTTTCTGAGGAAATGAGTACCTTTACCGCAGAAGAGATCGCCTGCTTTCGTTCTCAGGGCATAGAAGTCCTTTTTTGTGCCAAAGACGGTGTTGTTGTTATGGATGAGATAAGCAAGCTAAAACCGGATGTTGTTATTGTTGATATGTTTATGACACGAATGGACGCTGTGGGACTGCTGAGATCGTTTGACAAGAACCAGGCAGGGGTAAACCCTATTTTTATTGTTGCTTCATCTTTTAACAGCGATGTTCTGCAAAAAGAGATCATGAGCTGCGGCGGCTCATATTTTGTACTCAAACCGTATAACACAAAAAATCTTGCCGTAAGCATTGCAGAGCTTTGCAAAACAAAAAACGGTTCTCTGAGAGCTGTAAAGCCTTTGGCAGAAACGACCGGTTCTTTGGAGATGAGAGTTACCGAGATACTTCATCAGATAGGTGTGCCTGCTCACATAAAAGGTTATCATTATCTGAGAGATTCTATAATAATGGCAGTGGAAACACCCGAAATTATGAACTCCGTCACGAAAAAGCTGTATCCGTCTGTTGCTCAGAAGTACGAAACGACCTCTTCTCGTGTTGAGAGAGCTATAAGGCACGCTATTGAGGTTGCATGGGACAGAGGTGATGTTGATGTGCTGAACTCATATTTCGGATATACGATACACATCAGCAGAGGCAAACCCACGAACAGTGAATTTATTGCAATGATCTCTGATAAAATGAGATTGCAGCTAAAGAACGTATCGTAAAACAAAACAGCTTATACAACATCTCCGCCGATCTTTTTAACGGAGATGTTGTATTTTTATATAAATATTTTGTCCAAACTATATTGATTTTCTTTCTTGTTTATATTATAATTTAGCTAAAGTTAAGATCGAGGTGGTAAATCATGAAAGGGAAATTTTTAGTCTGGATCATATTTATTATCGCAGGAATAGTACTTGCATTTGTTATTCCAAATAATATGACCGCTGTTCAGAAAAGATGTACCTTAGAAGTACCTGCAGTTATTATTTCTGTAAGAGAAAGCCACAGTGATGACGGAGTAACTTTTGCACCGGTTTATCAGTTTGAACTAAACGGTGAATCTGTAACTCGTACACCAAATTATTATACAAGCACCAAACCACAAGTTGGTGAAAAAGTCCAGCTTTTCATTAACCCCGACAATGATTCCGAATTTTTTGAACCCATTCGTGACGGGAAAACTATAAAAATTCTGAGAATAATCGGAATTGTATTTTTGTGTTTCTCCGGTCTTATTTTGTTTGCAAGACCGGCACCTCGTAGAATGAACGGCGCATATTAGGAATCGTCAAGAAATAACTTGCACTTTCATGCTCGCCTAATTTGCCCTGTGTGTCGTTACAATACCTTGAAATACGTCAGTATTCCTGCGGTATTGTGCCTAACACAGAACAAATTATTCTTCGCCTGAATTGCACA
>JAFOMO010000152.1 GCA_017418905.1 Clostridia bacterium
AGTTTTCGGTCAAGCCTTTTTCAAAAGGCTTGCGGGGTTCTAAGGGGCAGCGCCCCTTAGCCGCCGGAGGCACGCTCCAGCCCTTTTAGGGGTGAATTTCAAAAACAGTCCTGCGGACTGTTTTTGGAAGAGGGGCATTTTGGCAGAAAATGCCCCTTACTTCCGTCTAAAACAAAAGTTCCCCCGCCGCTCCAAGGCGGCGCAGTAAGGCTTGACATAGAAGAACACTACTTTTTGCACAGTCTGAATTGTTCATTAGGTCAAAAGTTATGTCGTTTACTATGGAACTGTTCATCAATAACTTTTCATTTCTGCTTGTCTGATTTGCCCTGCAATGCGTTAAATTTTCTTGAAATACGTCAGTATTCCTGCGAAAATTTGCCTTGTGCAGAACAAATTATTCTTCGCCTGAATTGCACAACTTATTTCTTGACAATTCCTAAAATCTCAATAAAACAGTTGAAAAATCTCTGCAAAAAGTGTATAGTAATATAGGTGACTTATATTCCGGAGGGATAACAATTGAAAGTGATTAAAAAAATATTCAATGTTCTTCTTATTTTGATTGGTATAATATTTATTGTGCTGTGCGCCGATATTATTGTAAATAAGACTGTAAAAACAGATTTCGACAGCCTGAGTGCCACAGACCGCCAGGCAATAGCGGAAATATGCGATATTGTTGCTCTCTTTGACGATAAAAAGGGCAACAGCGATATTTGGGATATTAATTATAATCTGTATAAAACAGGCTGCGTTATCGCAAGAGAACACGGTTCTTTAAGAGGAAGATGCTATCTGATAAACGCAGATGCAAATGACAAGATCTTTGCACAGAATATAAAATTGCCTGATGATTATGATGATATTTCGGTATGTCGTTTCTCTTTCTGTACTCCCGGTTTTTTAGAGCTGTTCAACCCGTCTTTAAAAGAGGGCTTTATCTCAGTAAACGGCAGGTATACTTATTATTCAAAGTATGATGTCAGTACCGTAAAATATAACGGCACAGGCTCTCTTGAAGAAAGCTTTGTAAAAAATACCTTTGCCGCAGCTCTTGATTCGCCCGATCAGCCTCAGAGTATATATAATGCAAGCTTCTCACTCGATGAAGAAAATATTGCTCTCACAGGCTTGCAGTACAGAATAATTGACGATCTTCTTGCCGCTGATGTCTCAGATGATATTGACGAGCTTCTCTTTGAATATGTGACTGTAAGAGAGTATCAGTATTCACTGCACCCCGATTATACCGAAACACAAGAGCATATTGAGCTTGCAGAGGGCAGAGTACAGCACATTTTCTATAATATAAGCACATATACGGGCAGAAACATCACTTACTTTAATAAAGAAAAGACAGATTCCATTACATTTTACAGCGCATACCACTATTTATGCACAGGTTTGTATAACAGTGACGTAAGCGAGTATTTCGATCATACCGGAAACGTATATATAGGTGCTGCCTTGTGCGAGGTACTGCGTGATTTCGATCTGTGCAAAAATTGGGAGAAGAAGCTTGATAACTCAACTAATACCGATTTTACTTGTCAGTATTATCTGATAAAGGATTACTGCAATAAGCACTGTACCGAAAGTAAAGCTGCTCTTGACGATATTAAGCGTGCCTATAACTATAACGAAATTCTGAGTATGGCAAAAGCTTTGGTTGAGGGCAATGGCGCTGAGTGATAATATTAAAAGCCGAAAAAGGCTTGCTGCCTCAGATGTTGTATTAGCTTTTGTGCTTGTGTCCGTTTCTGTTCTGATGACAGCACTGCAATTTAAGAACACAGGTAATACCGCCCTGAAAGCCGTTGTGAAGAAGAACGGTGTTACTGTGCAGTCTGTTGTACTTCAGGACAGAGAACCATATGAGATGTGTATTGATGAAGAATACAATATTATACTATACATAGAAAAAAACGGAGTTACGATCGCAAGGTCTGATTGTGCGGATAAAATCTGCGTTAATACCGGAAAGATAACAAAGCCGGGGCAGACAATAGTCTGTCTGCCTGCAAGAGTATCGGTAGAATTGCAAGGCGTTACGGCTGTAAATGAGCTTGACGGGGTGACCCGATAATGAAAAAAAGTATAAGCAGATATAATGCCGCAGCATTTGCACGTATAGCTGTTTTGTGTGCTGCTGCGGCAGTTCTTTCAATTTTAGAGGGTATACTGCCCGATCTGCCTGTTCCGGGCGCAAAGCTCGGTCTTGCAAATTTAGCAGTTATGACTGCGCTGTGTACAGACGGACTGAAGGGCGGCTTTTGTACTGCTGTATTCAAAGGCTTTTTTGCCCTCGTCACAAGAGGACCTGCTGCCGCAATTATGAGTTTTTCCGGCAGCGTTTTGAGTACTCTTGCTATGTGGCTTGCGATAAAATACGATAGGGGAAAGCTCGGCTTTATCGGGATAGGCATAACAGGCGCAGTGTTTCACAATATAGGGCAAATTATAACGGCATATATCATAATAGGCGATACAGTGAGGTATTATGTACCTTACTTGATCATAGCGGCAGTGTTTACAGGTGCTGTAACGGGTATAGTAAACAGTATTATACTGCCGTATTATTTGAAAATAAATAATTAACGGAGGTAAATTATTATGAAGGTATTACTAACGGGCGGTGCAGGCTATATAGGCTCGCATACTTGCGTTGAACTGCTCGAACAAGGCTTTGATGCAGTTATTGCAGACGATTTTTCAAACAGCAAGCCCGAGGCAGTGAAGAGAATTACAGAGATAACGGGCAAAAGCGTTGCTCTGTACCCCATAGACATTTGCGACAAGGAAGCTCTCAGAAAGCTTTTTGAAGAACAGAAGATAGACGCTGTAATACACTTTGCAGGCTTTAAAGCAGTGGGCGAGTCTTGCCAAAAGCCTTTAATGTATTACAGAAATAACCTTGACGCAACTCTTACCCTGCTTGAGGTTATGAAAGAGTTTAACGTAAACAAGATAGTTTTCAGCTCTTCGGCAACTGTTTACGGAGAAAGCAACCCCATACCATATGTTGAAACAATGCCTATAACGGGCTGCACCAACCCTTACGGCTGGACTAAGCTTATGATAGAGCAGATATTGAAGGATACGGCAAACGCAGACCCCGATCTGTCGGCGGTACTCCTCAGATACTTTAATCCGATAGGCGCACACCCAAGCGGCAGAATAGGCGAAGACCCGAGCGGCATTCCGAATAATCTATTGCCTTATGTTGCAAAGGTTGCGACAGGCAAGCTGCCGAAGCTTGGCATTTTCGGTGATGACTATGATACCGTTGACGGAACGGGCGTTCGCGATTATATACACGTTGTCGATCTCGCCCGCGGTCATGTTGCCGCTTTGCAGTATGCCGATACTCATAAGGGAGTGGAGGCTATCAATTTAGGCTCCGGAAAGGGTCACAGCGTTCTTGAGGTAGTTAATACCTTTACAAGGGTGAACGGCGTTCCCGTACCGTATGAGATAAAGCCCAGACGTGCAGGCGATCTTCCCGAATTTTACGCAAACGCTCAGAAGGCTAAGGAATTGCTTAACTGGGAGGTAGAGTACACCTTAGAGGATATGTGCAGAGATCTGTGGAACTGGCAGTCTAACAACCCGGACGGTTATTGATATGAAAAGAACTGTTATCGGAATAGCCGCCTGTTTGTTCTGTGCGCTGATATTGTGTTTTTCTTTTTCGGTATGCGTATCGGCACAGCAGGCTTATGAGGGAGATACGGTCGCTTTGCGTTTGTATATAAGCGGAGTTCCCGATTTGGCGAGTTACTCGGCTTATATTAAGTATGACGCATCTCTGTTGAAGTTTAAGGAAAAGGAAATACCATACGGTATGGTATCGTTTAATTTCGCACAAAACGGAATAATATCAATTGCAGTAATATGTGATGAGATAGAAGGTATGGATTTTTCCGATAATACATTAGTATGTACTCTTACGTTTGACGCTTTGACTGATATTGACGATACGCAGGAGCTGTTCGACTGCAAGATCACCGAGGCGATAAATATGAAGTATCAGACTGTTGATGAAAAATGCTTTGATGCTTTTTGTGCAGTATCGGCAGACGGGCAGGAGTTTTCAGCAGAGGACAAAATATATGTTGATAAGTCTCAGCTTGCGAGCGGTACAAACAACAATGTATCTGTGCCGGCTGATGTAAGTACCGGGCAAACAGATAATACGGATAATATAAAAGAAAGCAAACCGGAAAGCCGAACAGAGATGACAGCAAGCACTTATGCAGGGCAGCAGTCTGAATTAGACGGACAGCCGGCTATAAGATTTGATACAAGCACTCCGAATGTAAACTCGGCTAAACAAAAATCTGTGATCTTCATAGGACTTGGAATTGGATTTTTTATCGCTGCCCTTGTCGGAATAGTGCTGATGTCGGTAAAAAACAAGAAATAAATTAATAATGATTACTGTTTTATGCCTTTTCGTTAGTTAATATGCAATAATTGTGAACAAAGGAAAAATAAAACTTATGTTTTTTTACAATTTATTAACTTTTTTTAAGAAAAGGTATTGAAATTTTTTTTGATATGTAGTATAATAAACTCGCTGAGGAACTATTCTTCGGGATATTGACAATTTTATATTTTTTAAGGAGGAAAATCAAATGTCCAAGAAAGTTATTAGTATTGTACTCTCTGCTGCAATGTTGATTGCAATGCTCGTAGTTGGTGTAGGTGCTGTTACAGCTTCTGCTGCTGACACAGTTACTTACTACTTCTGCGCTCCTGATGCATATCTCGCAACAAACAACGACGTAGGTGTTTACTACTGGGAGCCTGAGCCGAACGCTGCGTGGCCGGGTGCTCCTATGACTAAGGCTACTGAGGTTGGCTACAATGTTTACAAGACAGAGTGCCCCGATCAGGACGCTACTTCCACAATCATCTTCAACGCATTCGTAGACGCAGGCGAACCTGCCGATCCCGAGCTTGCTGCTGTTGCTCATCAGACAATCAACATCAATGTTGAGGGTTACACAGCAAAAGACAAGAACCCCATCTATGAGAAGCTCGACAACATGTACAACATGATCTATGTTCTTGCTGATGATGATGCTCACAGAAAGCAAAAAGAAAACGGTGCTTATGAAACATCAGGCGAGTGGTTCTCAATTGATCCTTCAAGCCCCTACTACTACAAGAAGTATGCTGATTACTTCGGCACATATGATTTTGTTGCTGATGGCAAAGATGCACTTGTAACAGACAATGACGATTCTGACACAACTCCTACAGATGGCAAGCAGTGGCAC
>JAFOMO010000153.1 GCA_017418905.1 Clostridia bacterium
CCCTCAATGAATGCGTCCGCTGAGAAGTATTATAAGGATAACTGCCTTATGGATATTAGCCTGCTGTCTACCGTAGGCTTCAGCGACAAGGACGTTTCAGAGATTCAAAAGCTTGCTCACGTCAAAAAAGTATCGCCCTCATACTTTAAAGACGCTATCATAAACAGAAGCGGTTCGGGCAGTGTTATCCGATTGTACTCCGACATTAAAGAGGACGAAAACGGCATTGCTCTGAATAAGCCTATCGTACACGAGGGCAGACTTCCCGAAAGCTTTGGTGAAATCGCTCTGGAAATAAACACTCTCGGTACAGGCGGCGGTTACTCCATAGGTGACGTAATAAGCTTGGAAGAGAATATCGGCGGCGAATACCTCAGCGATACTCTCGAAAGCGTTGAGTATACAGTTGTCGGATTTGTACAGTCACCTTTGTATGTAAGCTTTGAGCGAGGCACTACATCAATTGGCAGCGGTAAGATCAATATGTACGGTATCATATGCGCTGAGGAGTTCAAGTCCGACAGATACAGCAGGCTGTATGTTCTCACCGACTATACCGACACGCACTCTCGGACACTTGATGACGAGTACGACAATTTTATTGATTCTCTTGAATCGCAGTTCAAAGATTTGGGAGAAGAGCGTGCAGGGCTTTTTGACGTTGAGTATCTGAATGACGCTAAACAAAAGCTTGCGGATGCGGAAGAAACTCTCGACAGCGAGAGAGATAAGGCAGAAAAACAGATTGCAGACGGTAAAGAATCCCTTGATAATGCAGAACGTGAGTACAATGAAAAAATCGAGGACGCAGAACAAAAGCTTGATAACGCTAAGTCACAGATAGACAGCGGCAAAAAGCAGATAGAGCAGGGATATATAGATTTAGACAACGGCATTGAACAGGGAAAGGCACAGCTTGACTCTGCACAGGCACAGCTCGACAATGCCAAAGAAGAGCTAAAAAACGGAAAAGCCGAATTTAACGTTCGTATTAATAAGGCTCAGTCACAGCTCAGTAAAGCTGAGAGAGAGTACAACAAGGGGCTTGAAGAGTATAACAACGGACTTACTCAATTTAACCTCGAAACAGCACCTGCAAAGGCGGCATTGGCTCTTCTCAAAAGCAGATATGACGGCGCTTTGAATGTGTTTGAGAATATCACAAAGCCGTCTTGTGAGAAGAATATTGAAGAGGCTCAGAGCAATATCGACAGCGATAACAAAGAAATCGAACAACTCGAATTAAAAATCGAACAGGCTCAGACCGAGGCTGAAAAGACTGTTTACAGAATACAGATAGCCGCTTATCAGTCCGACATTGAACGCAGCCGGAGAACTATCGAAAGCGAAAATGAAAGGCTTGATACCGCAGAGAAGAATGTAAACGATATAAAGCAGGAGTATGATAACGCATTAAGCGAGTATGAAGAGCAGACAGCCGAACCGCTCAGACAGCTTGAAGAGGCTAAAGCACAGCTTGACAGCGCAAAAGAACAGATCGACAGCGGAAAAGCAGAGCTTGCAGAACAGAAAGCAGAGGGCGAGGCAAAGCTTGCTCAGGCGCAGGAAGATATAAACGCAGGCAGTACGGCTATATCGGAGGGCAGGCAGGCACTTATACAAAAAAAGAACGAGGGCAAGCAAAAGCTCAAAGAGAGCGAACAGAAACTCAAAGACGCAGAAGAGGAGTACAACAAGGGAAAAGAAGAGCTTGAAAAGCAGAAATCGGAGGGCAGAGAAAAGCTTGATGAAGCCCTGAGTACATACGAAGAAAAAAAGGCAGAGGCTTTGCTAAAGCTTTCGGACGCACAAGCAGACCTTGACAGGGCAAAGGAAAGACTTGAAGATTTAAGCGAACCAAAATGGTACTTCTTTACAAGACGGGATAATCCCGGTTATTTGTCGCTCATAGACGACACAACGAGAGTTGACGCAGTGGGCATTGTATTTCCGTTTTTCTTTCTGCTCGTTGTCGCTTTGGTGTGCGTTACCACTCTTACAAGGCACGTTGACGAAAAGCGAACCGAAATAGGCACGCTCAAAGCGTTGGGGTACTCCAACACCTCAATAAAGGCGCAGTTTATTTTCTATTCGGCAGCGGCTTGCTTTGTCGGGTGTGCGATAGGTGTGGTACTCGGCATGTTTACCTTGCCGCAGGTAATATATAACGCTTACAGTATTATGTATATGCTAATAGACTTGAATCTCGTTGTACCCGTTGCAAATGTCGCCGCCGCAGTAATAGTCGCTTTTGCGTGTACGACATTTGTTGCGCTCATCACCTGCTCAAAGACACTCAGAGAAAAGCCCTCTGAGCTTATGCGCCCCAAAGCCCCCAAAAAGGCAAAGAGAATTTTGCTTGAAAAGCTTCCGTTTATATGGAACAGAATGAATTTTACCTCTAAGGTTACCGCAAGGAATATTGCAAGGTATAAGGCTCGTTTCTTTATGACGGTAATAGGCGTTGCAGGGTGTACCGCCCTTATACTTACGGGCTTCGGGCTGAAAAACTCGATAGGCGCAATTGCCGACAAGCAGTTCAACGAAATTTTTACTTATGATCTTGTTGCCGTACTCGAAAACGAGGATACGGCTCACAGGCACAAAGATATTATCGACAGTATAAAAGAGAGTGAATACGTTGACAGCGCAATGCTTGAACGGCAGACGGCTATTGAAGTAAAAGCAGGTAACGGCGAGGCTCTTACCGATGATGTATACCTGATAGTACCCGAAGATTTAAACGCTATGCAGTCGCTTATACATATAAGACAGCCGAAAACGGGAACACCGCTTACACTTCAATCGGACGGCGCAGTTATTACACAAAAAATGTCGGACGTATTAAATTTATCGGTAGGGGATACCTTAACTCTTACCGACAATAACAAGCAGTACAGCGTAAGAGTTAGCGGCATTGCGGAAAACTATATTTACAGCTATGTAGTAATGAACGCTGAATATTATCATACCGTATACGGAAAAGCACCTTTATACAATATGATACTCGGGTCAATGACAGAGCAAAGTGAAGAAGCCGAGCATAAACTCGGCGCATATTGCCTTGACAAAGACGGCATAGTTGCTGTATCATTTATAAGTGGAAGTATAAAGAGCTTTAATGATACCGTCAAGAGCCTGGATATGGTAACTCTTGTGCTGTTGGTATGCGCCGCCCTTCTTGCAGTCGTTGTGCTGTATAATCTTACTAACATCAACATTGCGGAGCGTGTGCGTGAGATAGCAACAATAAAGGTACTGGGCTTTTATAACGGCGAAACGTGCGCTTTTGTATACAGAGAGAACATCATACTCACCATATGCGGTATTATCGCAGGTCTTTTTGTGGGGATAGTTCTGCACAGGTTTGTAATTCTCACCATTGAGATAGACAAAACTATGTTTACAAGAGATATTGCGCCTCTCAGCTTTTTGCTCGCCGCAGCTATTACGGCATTCTTTGCGGCGGCGGTTAACTTTGTTATGTACTTCAAGATCAAAAAGATTGATATGGTTCTTTCTTTAAAGAGTATTGAGTAAATCCACGTTGTTGTAAAAGCGAGTTATTTTAAAGCGGAATTTGGAAAGTGGAATTTGGAAAGTGGAATTGTTGCCTGCAAAATTTTTTTGAATAGCATTAACCATTAGGAATTGTCAAGAAATAAGTTGTGCAATTCAGGCGAAGAATAATTTGTTCTGTGTTAGGCACAATACCGCAGGAATACTGACGTATTTCAAGGTATTGTAACGACACACAGGGCAAATTAGGCGAGCATGAAAGTGCA
>JAFOMO010000154.1 GCA_017418905.1 Clostridia bacterium
GCATTTATGCTTGTCTAATTCGTCCTGTGTGTCGTTGCAATACCTTGAAATACGACAGTATTCCTGCGGCATTGCGCCTAACACAGAACAAATTATTCTGCGCCTAAATTGCACAACTTATTCCTGCACAGTTCCTAATGGTTAATGCTATTCATAAAGTATTGCAAGCAGACATTGCACACTGCACATTGCACATTTCTCTCAACTCTCAAAACTAACATAAAAGTTGACTATCAAAAAATAATGTGTTATCATATTATACACCACCGCTTGAAGGGAGAGCCTATGTTATACCGCAGATACAATGAGTACATAAAACAAAAATACAATGCAAGAATAAAAAAAATATGCATAGACGCAGGCTTTACCTGCCCCAACCGTGACGGCACATGCGGCGTCGGCGGATGTATCTTCTGCGGTGAAAGAGGTGCGGGCGATCATATAGATATTACCTCTCACTCTATCAGGGAACACGTTGAACGCTATCTCAGATATACAAGACGTGTTGACGGTTTTATCGCATATTTTCAAAGCTTTACAAATACTTATGCTCCCGTTGACGTTCTCAGAGAACGCTATGACGCTGCTCTTTTTGATAAACGCATTGTCGCTCTTGCAATCGCCACTCGCCCCGACTGTGTAAGCGAAGATGTCGCACAGCTTATTCAGTCGTATAAAAGCCGTGTTGATGTCTGGGCAGAGCTGGGACTTCAAACCTCAAACGATAATACCGCAAGGCTTATCAACAGGGGATACGACACCGGTGCTTTTGAAAATGCCTGCAATATTCTGAAAAAATACGATATTCCGATAGTCGTACATATTATGATAGGGCTTCCGGGTGAAAGTGACAACGAGCTGAAAAACACTGTCGATTATATTAACCACTTCGATATGCAGGGTATAAAAATACACAACACTTACGTTATGAAAAACACCCGACTTGAAGAACTGTATTTAAACGGCGAATATACTCCCATTACTATGGATAAATATACCGACTCTGTTATATATGTTCTCACGCATATATCGCCCGAGATCGTTATACACAGACTCACAGGCGACTGTCCGCCCGATAAGCTCACCGCCCCCGACCGGAATTTAAGAAAAGAAGATATTATTTCCGAGATCACCCGAAAAATGGAAGAACGCAAAGTGTTTCAAGGCTGTTATTATACAAAAAAATAACAGGGACGTTTAACGCCCCCGAAACACTATGCCAAAAACGGCTTTATATCGTTTAACATATCAGAGTTATCTTCATCTGTTTTTGCAGTAAATTCAGCCGGACAATGAGTGTCAACAATACTCAGTACACCTACGATCGAATGTGCGTCTACCTCATAATCGTTTACACGCAGTCGCATCGGAACTTCGTCATACTTTGAAGTGAAATTAACAAAGCTTTTTGCGGCTTCAAGTGAAGGAATACTTACTGTTTTTCTTAGCATAATTATATTACCCCCGATTTTTATTTTTCTATTATGCAATATTTTCATAATAATGTGATACAAATACTGTTTTTTCATCATTATATATATTAGCACTTTTTTGAGATTTGTCAACATTTTTTTAGAAATATGTTGACAAATCCATTATGTACCATTCATATATTGAATAGATTAATTCTTGAAAGGAATTTTAATATGACCTTTTATATATACAACTTTGGCTGCAAGGTCAATCAATACGAATCGCAGATCATGACAGAATTAATGATAAACAGCGGCTATGAACACAGCATTGACAAGAACAATGCCGATATTTATATAATAAACTCCTGCACTGTTACGGCTGTATCTGATAATAAAGTCATGAAGCTTATACGTCATTTACGCAGAGAAAGTCCGAATTGTATTATTGTACTCACGGGCTGTATGCCGCAGGCGTACCCCGACAAGACGGAGGAATTTTCGCTTGTCGATATTGTACTCGGAAACTCTATGAGAAGCGAGCTGCCCTTTGAGCTTGAGAAGTTTATACATACAAGACAACAGATCATAAACGTACACAAATACACAAAAAGCTCCGATTTTGAGGCGGTATCCGTCACTAAATTTGAAGAACGCACAAGAGCGTTTATTAAAATAGAGGACGGCTGCAACCGTTACTGTTCATACTGTATAATACCGTATGCGAGAGGTCCTGTTCGTTCAAAGCCTATCGACATACTGAAAAAAGAGCTTGAACACCTTGCAAAAAGCGGTTACAAAGAAGTAGTTCTTGTTGGTATAAACCTTTCGGCTTACGGCACTGATTTCGGGCTTGACTTAGGGTCTGCCGTTGAATGTGCGTGTTCAATTGACGGAATAGAGCGTGTACGCTTAGGCTCGCTCGAACCCGAAAGAATGGATAAAGGAATGATAGACCGCTTGACAAAGCTTGAAAAATTCTGCCCTCAGTTTCACTTATCGCTTCAAAGCGGCTGCAATGAAACTCTGAAACGAATGAACCGTCATTATACCGCAGAGGAATACAGAAAAATAGTTGACGACTTACGGCAGGCATTTACAAACTGCTCAATCACAACAGATGTAATGGTAGGCTTTGCAGGCGAAACAGAAGAGGAATTTAAACGCTCGGCAGACTTTGTAAAAAGCATAGCCTTTGCAAAGGTACACGTTTTTCCCTACTCACGCAGAGAGGGTACAAGAGCGTATAACGCACCGAATCAGATAGACGGTTCTGTTAAGACAGCCAGAGCAAAAATAATGACAGACCTCACAAACAAAAGCAGGCAAGATTTTCTGAACTCGCAGATCGGTTTAACAGAGGACGTATTATTTGAACAGCCTATCGGCGGCGGTTATTGGGAAGGATACACCAAAAACTATACGCCCGTAAAGGTATTATGCGACAAGAACATTAACGGCGAAATTCTCAAAGTCAAGCTGATGTGTGTTGACAAAGAACACTGCGTTGGCAATTTCGAGAGTTAAGAGTGGAAAGTGGAATTTTAGGTTAAAGCGGAATGTGGAAAGTTGAAAGTGGAATTATTAGCTTGAACCATTTTAAGAGTTGAGTTTTCGGTATTTCTTCATTCACTTCAATTATTTCCACTTGATACCAAATTATGCAAACAAAAATTGATTTTAAATTGAAAACGGAAATTTTTTTCAGTATATAATTTCCCGTTTTTTATTTCAATTTTCAATTAAAAAGCGGCACGACTAAGAAAAGATTCTCGGTCGTGCCTGTTTTTTATTTTTGATTTATATCAGTATTCTAAAATGTATTCAGGAAGAACATAATCGACATAAAGTGTGCCTATGTTTTCATTTTTGCTCAAATTGAGCGTATATCTTAAAATTTCAAGTGCGTCTGAGGCGGTTATCTTTCCGTCTTTGTTTACGTCTGCAAGAGGTTTGTTTCTATCAGCCAAAGCAGCAAGATTTATTGCAACTCTTTGAACTACCAGTGCATCTGAAGCCTTAACGTCACCATCAAGGTTAGCGTCGCCAACAACTCCCACCAACATAGGAGCTGCAAAAATATACTGATATGCTGTCTTTCTGATATCGGCATAGTATTCATTATCTGTGTTAGCTTCATCATATGCATTTTTAAACACGTCCCAAACATTATTACTCGTTGTTTGAAACCTATTTATCAATTTGAATATTTTATCGGCAGAACAGCCTTTGTCAATATCTCGGCTGTAAAGTGAATATAAGCTGTTATACAAATATTTTGCAACCTTCTTTGTATCTCTGCTTTTATCATTTTCTGTAAGATATTCGCCTATGACCTCTCCGTTATCGGTAATATCCATACACGGTCCGCAGTCGGCATTTTTAAACTTTAACGTCGCTGTTAAATTAAAATCGTTCGGATATGTGTATAAATAAGCGGTATCTCCGAATGCTGTTTCATTGAGCGTTGATTCTATCATTGTCTGTCCGCCGTGTGTAACATTATATACAATGATAAAAACATCATGATTTTCCGGCAGAGTAAACTCAAAAGATTCTACAAGCTTTGGGTTTCCCTCAACAGGTGTACCGTATGTTTTCTTTTTGCCCCATGAACTCTCTGCACTCCAGCCGTCACTCGTGCAGTATGTACCATTCGTTGCGTCCCAAATAAAGAACGAGATAATATCTCCTCTGTTCCAGATATATTCTTCATTGGGTTCATCACCCCATGCACATTTTTCTGTGCCGAGTTCAAAAAATATCTTACCTTTTTTTGAAGTATCTTCTTCAATACCGAGAAGTGCTTTTACTCCCTCAACTTTTACATCATAATCTTCATAATATTCATCATCTTCAAAGGTTTTAAACTCTTCCCAGACAGCCTCTTTTGTTGTGCCGAATGATGTTATCCAATTATTGACCTTTTCTTGTGTGCAGCACTCTTCGCCGTTTTTATCTAATTTGTAGATAAGCTTGTAAAGAGCACTTGCAACAAGCCACTCGGGGTTATCGTTCGGAGCCGGAACACTGCCGACAACGTTGCCTGTAGATGTTATAACCAAGTGAGAGCCGCAGTCGTCTGCATTGTCAAAATAAACACCTATACAAGTTTTTTCGCTGTCTTCGGGATTTTCAAATAGTTTGTCACTCATGTGAGCTGTATCGCCGAAAGCACTCGGTGTAATCACGCAGTCGAATGTCTGTTCAGTTGTTTCATAATCATTAAAGATGATGAAAGTATTCCAACCTTCCATGATGTCAACTTCCATCTCGCAGTACTGAGGATCTTCGCAGTCATCTGCAATGATCTTTTTGGAAGCCCACTTAGCGTCCTCCTGCCACTGCCCCTGTACCCAGTACAGATCACGCTCACCCGGTTTTGACGCCCAGATGTAGAAGCAAACACTGTGTTCCTTGTTCCAGTTGCCCTTGTCGAACTTGATAATTCCTGTCTCTTTTGACGGCTGAACATCGACCTCTGCGGCAGATACGCAGGCAGCAGACGAAAGTGCAAGCACGGCTGACATTATCACACCGGTAACACTGATAAATTTTTTTCGCATAAAAACATACCTCCTTTTTTTTACCGTTGCGGCATTATCAACTCCTATATTATACCACATTTTTTCTGTCTTGTACATATCATTTTTATATAAATTGTAAAATAATTGATCATGCTTGCGCCTACAGGCAAGAATACGTTCAAACATAATAAAACGAAACTATATTGTACGGTAATATAATCCCACTTTCCACTTTATA
>JAFOMO010000155.1 GCA_017418905.1 Clostridia bacterium
ACAGAGGGTTGAGAGAAATGTGCAATGTGCAATGGTTGCTTGCAATACTTTTTGAATAGCATTTAGCTTTAGGAATCGTCAAGAAATAACCTGCACTTTCAGACTCGCCTAATTTGCCCTGCGTGTCGTTGCAATACCTTGAAATATGTCGGTATTCCTGCGGTATTGTGCCTAACACAGAAAAAATTATTCTTCGCCTGAATCGCACAGTCTGCATTACGAATTAAGAATTGAAATGTCGATGTATTCAAAGTACGGTTTTTTGTTAACTTCGTTTGAGTTTTCTCTGTACCACTCATACGCTTCTCTTATACCTTTATCAAAGGGCATTGTATCGCCCATAAGGGAGAGCATTTCCGTTACGTCGAGTACATAGCTGTAATTGTGGAACGGAAAATAGCTTCGCTGAAAATGTTCGTCCGATACGCTTATCAAAGTCGGCTTGTCGCCTAATGCCTTGTAGCAGGCTTTTACAAAAGACTTTATAGTTTCGGGTTGGGGGTTGCCCACATTGAAAATATTACGGTTCGGGTGTACCCTCAGAAGAATGTCAATAAATCTGCACAAGTCGTTAACGTGGAAAAACTGTAATTTCATACTTCCGTCATTCGGCATATAAAACGGTCTTTCTGCAACGGCGCAGTCGAATACAAAACCCTCTCTGTAAAGATTGTTCATACTGCCGTACAGATAAGGCGGTCTGAGAATGTATGCATTCGGGCATTGTGACAAGAGGTAGTTTTCCGCTTCAAGCTTGTTTATACCGTATGCGCCCCAAATGCTGTTTTCTCCGCAGGTCTGATCTTCTCTGAAAGGCTGCGGCAGCGTTTCGGGATATACCGCACTTGAACTGATGAATATGAAGTCTTTAAAGCTGCCAAGTGCGTCAAGCAGAGCTTTCATTTCGTCTTTTGTATAAGTGTTTACGGCAATAACTGCGTCAAAGTCGTATTTTTTGAGCCTGTCGCCTATGTCGTTTTTGTCGCAGCATATGTGATGAACTCCCTTTACCTGTCTGCGTGTTCCCCTGTTGAGCACATAGACCTCTGCTTTCTCTTCGCTTGTATATTCGGGTATAAAGTTTACAAAGTGTTCGGCAATATATCTGCTTACAAAGATCGTACCGCCGGTAATAAGTATTTTTCTCATATTCAACTGCTCCTTAACAAACTTGTTTTTTCACTGTATATTAAGGAACTGTTCATCAACAACGCTTGTCTGATTTGCCCTGCACAGCGTTAAATTTTCTTGAAATACGTCAGTATTCCTGCGAAAATTTGCCTCGTGCAGAACAAATTATCCTAAGCATAAATTTAAAAGTTGTTTCTTCACAGTTCCTAAGCTAAAAAACTGAAATTCCACTTTCAACTTTCAACTTTCAACTTTCAAAACTCCACACTTAGTTGTAGACCGTCATCATCACAGCAACCGAAATAATACCGACAATAATTGACGGAAGTACAAGACTTAGCGAATGTTCGCTCTCTTTTCCGTTATAGTATATCTCGGAAGGATAGCGTGGGTTCACAAAAATACCTATGCTGGCATCTCTTACCGGTTCTTTGTCGAACTCCCCCGGATAGCCGGTAATATAACGGTATCCGTCGTATTCATACATAATAGACATAGAGTATGTATAATAATCGAGCTTTCTGCCCGAGTATTGTTCTTCTACCCTGTGAACGTGTCTTGTAACATTGTTCACCTTTGCAATTACGCTTTCGGAGCACTTCACCATTCTTGCACCATATTCAATAGGCTTTGCAATAAGAACAGCTCCCGTGAAAAACAGTCCCATCATAGCTGCTGCCGCACATATGCCGCCGTAGCCGTCTATATTCCTTGTTCGGTATACCATTCCGACTGCAATATATAAAACGCCCATAATGAGTGTGTAATTTGGATATACACGGTTGCCGCCTTTATGTATAGCTTCAAGTATAATACCGGATAAGACAACAGCCGCACCGAGAACGGCAGGAGCAAACTCAGGCTGCAAAGCTGCGGCGCACAATGACGCAAAGAAGCACATTACACTTAAAGCGATAACAGCTCCCCACGGCTTTTTGTTGTCGCCTTTTTTTACGGGCAGCTTATTATCGGGCTTCGGTTCAGTCTGAGGTGCGCTGTTCTGCGCTGCCTGCCGTTTTGCATTTACCCTGTTTATACGGTCTTGCCGAGCCTTGCGTATCTCGTGTTCGGAGTATAAAAGCTCTTTCTTCACCTCAGGCTTATTTTCCGGAATAGATGTTGTATCCTCTTTAATAAAATCCTGCGGAGTAAACAGCTTAGATGTGCTTTCGCTCTTTTGCGGCACGCTGTTTTCATTTGTGGTATAAGGTGCGGTATAATCAACCTTTTTCGGCTGAACCCTGTTTTCAATGTTGGTATGATACTGCGTATATGACGGATCGGCTTTGCCGTTTTTCTCTGCAAGATTATCCATTTTATCCGATTTGCCGCCCGACGGTTTGTTGCTGTTATTTCTTTCATTTGTATTAAGGTCATATGTTGATTTTATAACAATGATGATACAGACAACAAAGAACAGCAGCGGAAAGAGTTTCATTATATCAAACAATATGGTGTCTGCGTCAAGTAAATATATAGCCGCTGTATTCATTTCTATACACTTCCTTTGATTTTTGAATATATTTTATATTAATTCAGGCGTTATGTCAAGTTATATGTATATTATTATGCATTTGTATTATTCGGTTGCAAATTCTGCTTTGATGTGTTATCATAGTAATATAATAGGATTTGAGGTGTATATATATGAAAATAATTGATATAATCAAAAGCGAAAAGCCCTCTCTTTCAATGGAGGTATTTCCGCCGAAAACAAGCGATAAATTTGAAACGGTAAAACAGGCAGCCGAACAGATAGCCGCATTAAAGCCCGATTTTATGAGCGTAACATACGGCGCAGGCGGCGGCACATCAGAGTATACCGCCGATATTTGCAGAGATATTCAAAACAATTTCGGTGTACCGGCACTGGCGCATTTAACGTGTGTTTCTTCCGACAGAAACAAGATAAGCGCAGTTGTAGAAAACCTTAAAGAAAAGGGTATAAATAATATACTTGCGCTGAGGGGCGATATTCCGGAAGGATTTGACCGCACAAAATGCGAATACCACTATGCAAGCGAGCTGATAGGCGATATACGCTCACACGGCGAGTTCTGCATAGGCGGTGCTTGTTATCCCGAATCACACCCCGAAAGCAAAAATTCCTTTTACGATATAAAGAACCTTAAAATAAAGGTAGACTGCGGCTGCGAGTTTCTCACAACGCAGATGTTTTTTGATAATAATATACTGTATAACTTCTTGTACAGAATACGTGAGGCAGGAATAACAGTTCCCGTTGTTGCAGGTATAATGCCCGTAACAAATGCTGTGCAGATAAAGCGTATAATGTCGATTTCGCAGTCTGCGCTGCCTCAGCGTTTTGTAAGAATAGTTGACCGATACGGCAGTAAGCCCGAGGCTATGAAGCAGGCAGGCGTAGCGTTTGCAACAGAACAGATAATTGACCTTTACGCAAACGGTATAAACGCAGTGCATATATACACAATGAATAAACCCGATATTGCAAAAGCGATTACGGATAACGTATCGTATATAGTACAAAAATAATACTATGACAGATTTAACGGTACAATTGCTTTTGGGTAATGCAAAAGACGCAGTACCCGTAAAGAGCGAAGCATTGAGATATTTGGGGTATAAAAGCAATGTCCCCGACAACATTACCGACAAGCTTATAGATGACTGTACAAGCGAGCTTTTGTCGGTAATAACTCCGAGGTGCTGTTATGCGTTTACAGATGTAAATTTCATGGCGGAAGGCATACTCGACTTAGGCTTTGGACAGATAGAGAGCAAAAGCCTGTATAAGCATTTGCAGGGGTGCAGTAAAGCCGTATTATTTGCCGCAACAGTTGGCATAGGCGCAGACAGACTTATATCAAAGTATAAAAGAATATCGCCTGCAAAGAGTGTTGTTGCAGACGCACTTTCATCATCAGCGATAGAGAGCTTCTGCGACTATGCAGAGGGCATTATCACTCAGAACGAAAAGCACTGCTCACGCTTCAGTGCAGGCTATGGGGATTTTTCGCTTGAATATCAGCGGCAGTTTGTAAGCGTATTGGACGTATCGAGAAAAATAGGAATAACCCTTTCGGATTCTCTTCTGATGACTCCCACAAAATCGGTAACGGCAGTTATCGGATTGGGAGCAAACAATAATTCGTGCGCAAACAAATGCGCAAGGTGCAGCTTCAATTCGCAGTGCGCAATTTGCAATTCGCAATTACGCACTTATACACAATAAAACAAATACTTCATATTACGCAAATATAATGCTTACTTTGTCATACTAAGGGTCAATGATGTTCAAAAAGTATTGCAAGCAACAATTGCGAATAGCACACTGCACATTGCAAATTGTTACTGCCCACCCTCTGCCCACTTTTTAAAACAAAAGTGGGCAACGAAAAACTCAGGAATTATGCGGTTTTTTGGACTTTCTGCCCACTTTCCCACTTTTTTTGAAAACTAATGCGATAAAAAATTTAAGTAATATTTATAAAGTATAACGAAAAAAGTGGGCATTTGTCCAATGAGCAATTAGCAATTAGCAAT
>JAFOMO010000156.1 GCA_017418905.1 Clostridia bacterium
GCGAAAGCCCATTGATATTTTATCGTTTGTATAATAACCCTCGCTGTCAGGACCTCTGTGAGTGATGACCTCTGCCATTTTTCGGAGTATCTCACTCCGATTTTCGATATTTCCCGTAAATCCGCATATACCGCACATAAATACAACGCTCCTTTTTCTATTTATTATGATTATTTAACACGTTTAATATGTTACCATAAAAAAACACTCTTTTCAAGTTTTGTGTTATAGATGATTAACAGTTTTATGACAAGTATTTTGTATATTTTTCCAACACCACAAAAAAGCGTCCTGCCTTTATCAAAAAGCAGGATATAACTATTCTTTATTTTTACTTTTTGCATACTCGCAGAACTCAGCCATTGAACACTCTTCGCACTTTGGTTTGCGGGCAGTGCAGACTGCTCTGCCGTGAAGTACAAGTCTGTGACAAAAGTCGTTTGATTCTTTCGGGTCGAGTACCTCTCTTAAAATATCCTCAATTTTCTTAGCGTCCTTCAAGTCGTGAAAACCGAGCCTTGAAGTAATTCTTATACAATGCGTATCTACAACAACGGCAGGTTTGCCGAAAATATCGCCTACAACAAGATTCGCCGTTTTCCTGCCTATTCCTGCAAGGGTAGTAAGCTCTTCTATCGTGCCGGGAACAGTGCCGCCGAACTTTTCGCAAAGCTGTTTTGACATATTGACAATATCTTTAGCCTTTGTTTTGTATAGTCCGCAGCTTTTTATGTACTCCTCTACCTCGGTAACATCTGCCTCGGCAAAGTCACGGGCGGTTTTAAAGCGTTTGAAAAGTGCCGGAGTAACCATATTTACCCGTGCGTCGGTACACTGCGCCGCAAGTCTTGTTGCTATAAGCAATTGCAGAGGGTCTGTATATACAAGCGAGCATACAGCCTCGGGATATTCCTTTTTCAGTGCCTCAACAGCACGCTTTGCACGTTCTTTTGGTGTTATTTCTTCCATACGATCACCATGTTATTTCGGGGCAAATCCGCCCAGATACCTTTCTGCTTTATCAATAACTCTTAAATCGTTGTCATAGCAGCACATACTGCGAGCCTGTTCAAAGCTTACCCAGATATAATAGTCGATCTCGCTTTCTTGTATATGTACAGTATCGTCAAACGCTTCTGCCAGAAAAAATACTACTCTTTTTCTCACCTTTCCGAATGGGCAGTAATCGCTTGTTTCTCTGAAACCCGGGTGTATTTTTACGTCAAGGTCTGTTTCTTCTTTTATTTCCCTAATAGCCGTCTGCCTCTCGTTTTCGCCAAGCTCGACATGCCCCTTCGGAAATGACCAGTATCTGCCGTTTTTATTCTTTACAAGCAATACCTTTACTTCATCGGGCGCACGGTAGAATACTATCGCACCGCAGGATTTTTCATACAAGCAGCTTAATTTTATTATTTTAACGTTTCTCAGACGCTTTAATCTTTTTCTTATCAACGGTTCATAGTACACCTGTCCTTCGGGTGCGGCTATGAGCTTTAGCTGTGTTGAGCCTTTAAGCTGTGCGGCGGCTATTACCGTACAACGCACCATACTTCTCGGCTTTTCACGGCTTATTACATATACGCTTTTTCTGTGTATACCCGACATATAATAGCCGTGATAAAGACCTGCATAAGGCACCATTGCCGTTATCTGAACATCTATCTTTTTTCCAAGCATACTATTCCCCCCTTTTTATAATTTAATTCCACTTTCAACTCTAAAAACTACACCCTCCACACTCCATACTTAGGAACTGTGTAGGAATAAGTTGTGCAATTTAGGCGCAGAATAATTTGTTCTGTGTTAGGCGCAATGCCGCAGGAATACTGTCGTATTTCAAGGTATTGCAACGACACACAGGACGAATTAGACAAGCATAAATGCAC
>JAFOMO010000002.1 GCA_017418905.1 Clostridia bacterium
AGCGGCGGTATGATATTGGGTAATACAAACGTGGGTGAAGGTGCAGATCTGAAAGAATATGAATTGGCAGATCCTCCTTATACAGTACAAATCTTATGGGATCAGGACGCAACAAATATCTGGAACAGTAAATGTATCTACTTCCATAGCGAGAAAACAGAGGTTGTCGAAGGTGGTTAATACCTGATCTTACAACAACATTTTAGTCCCTGCTGTAACGGCAGGGACTTTTATTTTACTATATGGTATTAATGTGTATAATATTACCTATATAGTATACTGCGTCTTGTTGTCTGATAATATTACTTGATTCGTTAAGTACGGAAAGTGTCAGAGCATTGCACCTGAATATTTTGCCGTATTCCGATAGCAAAGCCTTTGTTTTTTTCGGCAGAGAATATGTCTGCAGGCTGAGATAATAATACCTGTCTTTGCTGTAAAGGTCTGAACGAATCAATTTCGCATTGCTGCAAAAAATAATATCTATTGCATTCAGCATATCCTGCGCATGATCAAATCGTATGAGTATATTATCATTGTTTCTTTTGATATGATATTTTTTACGTCCGGACTTTGTTCTTAGGGTTGCTAAAATATAACATCCTTCTTTGTGGGGCAGGGCTTCTACAGATAAAGATCTGTCTTTTATGATAAGTCCCGTTTTTATTACAGCTAAAGATAGTATTTCTCGTATTATAAGCTTTGTCGCTTCATCATTAAATGAGAATTTATTTGTGTTGAGATTAAATGCCGCAAGATCGTTTTTGCTTAAGTTGATAAGCAAGCGTTTTTGGTCTAACTGTTGAATGATCATGGTAATACCCCCACTGATAAATCTTTATACTATAATATTACATTATGTTGAGATGTGTTATCAATGCAAAAAATTTGGGATTTATATAAACAAAAAACTAAATAAATTATTTAATAAACTATTGAAAAATACATTAAAACGTGTTACAATATTCCTATAAGTCGAATAGTATGTGAAGTTCGGCGAAAATAAAAAAAGGAGATTACGATTATGAGAAATTTAAAGAAGGGCATTGCCCTTGCTATGGCTGCTTCTCTTTCACTTTGCGCATTTGCAGGCTGTGACAACGGTTCTACAAATACCGGATCAACAGGCACAACAAGCACAGGCACACATAGTACTGCAACAGCAGAAGGCGGCAAGGTTTATTACCTCAACTTTAAGCCCGAGAACAGTGCTATCTGGGAGGAGCTTGCTAAGACTTATACAGATCAGACAGGAACAGAGGTTAAGGTCGTTACTGCTGCTTCAGGTACATACGAGGAAACTCTTAAGGCTGAGATGGCTAAGTCAGAGGCTCCTACGCTCTTCCAGGTAAACGGTCCTGTTGAGCTTAAGACATGGAACGATTATTGCTATGATCTTAAAGATTCTTCTCTCTTCTCTAACCTCAAGAGCAACGACTTCGCTCTTATGGACGGCGACGCTGTAAAGGGTATCGCTTATGTTATCGAGACATACGGTATCATCTATAACAAAACTAAGCTTAACCAGTACTTTGAATTGCCCGGTGCAGTAGTTACTTCGGTTGATGAGATCAACAACTTTGAAACTTTCAAGAATGTTGTTGAAGATATTCAGGCTAAGAAGGCTGACCTCGATATTGAGGGCGCATTCACATCTGCAGGTATGGATTCAAGCTCCGACTGGAGATTTAAGACACACCTTGCTAACCTTCCTATCTACTATGAGTACAAGGCAGACGGTATAGGCGCAACAAGCGCTATCAAGGGTACATACCTTAACAACTACAGAGCTATCTGGGATCTTTATATCAACAACGGTACATGTGATCCTAAGATGCTTTCTTCAAAGACAGGTGACGACGCTGCTTCCGAGTTTGCTCTTGGTGATGCTATCTTCTATCAGAACGGTACATGGGCTTATGCAGACGCTACATCCGAGGGTCTTACAGATGATGATCTCGGTATGCTCCCGATCTACATCGGTGCAGAGGGTGAAGAGAATCAGGGTCTCTGCACAGGTACAGAGAACTACTGGTGCGTAAACAGCAAGGCTTCAGAGGCTGACATTCAGGCTACTCTTGCATTCCTCGATTGGGTTATCACAAGTGACGAGGGCAGAGACGCTGTTGCTAACCAGATGGGCTTTGTAACTCCGTTCAAGACATTTGACGAAGAGAAGTATACATCTAATAACGCTCTTATCAAGGCTGCTGATGAGTATATCGCTTCAGGTAAGACATCTGTTTCCTGGAACTTCCCGACAATTCCGAGTGAGAAGTGGAAGGATGACGTTGGTAACGCATTGCTTGAGTATGCACAGCATGAGCAGGACGACGAGTATTGGAGCAAAGTTGTTGAAGCATTCGTTGACGGTTGGGCTAAAGAGTATAAAGCAGTTAACGGCGACGCTTCCGCAGAGACAGCTGACCAGTAATAATAAATAATTATTTACATTTGCAGAGAGTGGACGGACTGCTCCGTTCACTCTTTTGCAGTGATAGAGGAATATGTATTGTATCGTAATACTGACAATCAGACTTGTAAGTATAGTACAATTGTACTTTTTAAGAATACAATGCAAGATATGTTTTAGAAGAGGTTATTTCTGATTCTTTCAGAGATAAACAGTTGCCGAAAAGGTGGTTTTTCACTGTAAAGCAGGGTGTGTGTTATGGTTGATACAAACGGTTTAGTTATATACAGAAATGTGTTAAAAGAAAATTTGCTGTGCGAAATGGTTCGTCTTTACGAGTTTTCTCTTGAGTATAAAGAAAGAGAGTGTACAGACAGATCTTTGATAAACAAAATGTATGACTGTATGTATGAGCTTATTGACATTGCGGGAAAATACGGCTTTGAAGATAATTTGTGGCATAGCTATCTCGCATTTTTGCTCGTAAATGATGAAAATGTGTTCAGCACTGCCTGTGAAGTAAGAGAAGCTCCGCAGGGTACGATATTGTCGTTTGCAAAGCACGACTATGAAATATTTGCAGAGCTGTTTGCGTTTGATCTGTCGGTGTATAAATGCTTTATTTCAAGTGCCTTGATCGACAGCATAACGAACTACAAAAGAAGCGATAATGCAGGCAAGGTGTACAATATGAGAATAAGAGATCATATTTGTCAGTTGGGCAGAGATCTTGCAAACGCAGAAAACTTGGATGCGTTTACAGATGCAATGACAAGCTTTTATTCTCGTTTCGGAGTTGGCACGATCGGCTTGCATAAGGCTTTCAGAGTTGTAAATGACGGTACGGTAAAAATAGTACCTATCAATAATATCGCACACGTTAAGCTTGATGATCTTGTTGGGTATGAGAGTGCAAAACAAAAGCTTGTTGATAATACCGAAGCTTTCTTGAAAGGCAAGCCTGCAAATAACTGTCTGTTATTCGGTGACGCAGGTACGGGAAAATCTTCAAGTATTAAGGCAATTCTCAACCGCTATTATGAGGACGGACTAAGAATAATCGAGATATATAAACATCAGCTTCAGGATCTGAATGAAGTGATCGCTCAGGTAAAGAAGCGTCAGTATAAGTTCATTATTTATATGGACGATCTCTCTTTTGAGGAGTTTGAAGTTGAGTATAAATATCTTAAAGCGGTAATTGAAGGCGGTCTTGAAAAGAAGCCGAGAAATGTGCTGATATATGCAACATCTAACAGACGTCACCTTATCAAGGAGGAGTTTTCAGACCGTGAAGGCTGGAACGGCGATCTGCATAAAACAGATACGGTGCAGGAAAAGCTTTCTTTAGTTAACCGCTTTGGTGTTACGATCTATTTCGGTTCGCCCGATAAGAAGGAGTTCAACAATATTGTTTGTACTCTGGCTAAAAGGTGCGGCTTGAATATAGATGAAAAGGAGCTTATAGCACAGGCTAACAGGTGGGAGCTTGAACACGGCGGTCTGTCGGGACGCACTGCACAGCAGTTTATAGATTATCTGCTCGGAAAATGGTGATAGTGCTTTATATTGAAAAGTTACTTTTTCGGCGGCTGTATTATTTTTGAAAGAAATATGAAATAGAGCGAGGTCATCGCTCGGAACAAAATAAGGCTTTTGTTTAGACAATATTGAGTATTGTTTAAGGCTGACAAGAAGGGAAGATTGAAGTGAACAAAAAGGTATTAGGAATATATTTTCCACTTTTTGCGTTGCCAACATTAATAGCATTTATAATTGGATTTTTAGTACCATTCGGATTGGGTATATATTTGTCGTTCTGTAAGTTTACAACCGTAAACGACGCTCAGTGGGTAGGCTTTAACAACTATGTTGAGGTATTTAAAGATGATCCCGAGTTCAGACACGCATTATGGTACACAGCATTGTTTGCTGTAGTTTCCGTAATAACAATAAACTTTTTCGGCTTTGCAATAGCAATGCTCCTGACAAAGGGTATAAGAGGTACAAATATATTCAGAACGGTATTTTTTATGCCTAACCTTATAGGCGGTATCGTTTTGGGTTATATCTGGCAGCTTATCTTAAACGGCATTATTGCAAAAATCTTTGGCGCAACTCTTACATACAGCGCAACCTATGGCTTCTGGGGTATGATTATATTGATGAACTGGCAGCAGATAGGTTATGTTATGATTATTTATATCGCAGGTATTCAGAATGTTCCGCCGTCACTTCTTGAGGCGGCAAGAATAGACGGCGCAACAGATCTTCAGGTACTCGGAAAGATCATAATACCAATGGTAATGCCGTCTATCACAATTTGTACATTTATTACCCTTACAAACTCCTTTAAGCTGTTTGACCAGAACCTGGCTCTTACCAACGGCGCACCGTCGAATAAATCACAGCTTTTAGCTCTTAATATTTACGATACGTTCTATGGACGTGCAGGATATGAAGGTATCGGTCAGGCAAAGGCTGTAGTATTCTTTATTATAGTTGGTGCTCTTGCGGTTACACAGCTCTTGCTCACACATAGGAAGGAGGTACAGCAGTAATGTCAGTTTATCAACCTACTACACTGCAAAAAGGCGATTCTCTGCCGCCCGATGTGCAGGAACTCGTAAAAAAGAGTGCAAAGAAAAAAACAAGCAGCAGCAGACAATCACCGTATGAGGGCTTGTGGTCTATACTCCTTTCCCTTGTGTCAGTAATATATGTTATACCGATAGCATTGGTGTTTATGAACTCATTTAAGAGAAAGGCTTTTATCAATAAAAGTCCGTTTTCACTGCCAAGTGACAAAACGCTCGTTAAGCCACTTTTTGACAACTATACATCAGGTATGGCGAAGATAGGCTTTTCATCTGCGTTTGTCAACTCGATCATTATCACTGTTGGTTCTGTATTTGTAATTATCCTCTGCACTTCAATGTGCGGTTGGTATATTACAAGAGTTAAGAGTATTTTCTCAACTTGTATGTACTATTTGTGCGTATTCTCTATGATCGTACCTTTCCAGATGGTAATGTTTACTCTTGCAAAAACAGCAGATACGCTTCACCTCGGCAACCCGATCGGCATTATAGTTGTATATCTGGGCTTTGGTGCGGGACTGGCGGTATTTATGTTCTGCGGCTTTGCAAAGTCTATACCTATCGAGATCGAAGAAGCTGCGATGATAGACGGCTGTAACCCGGTACAGACTTACTTTCAGGTGGTTATGCCTATTCTGAAGCCGACTTGTATTTCGGTTGCTATTCTTGAAGCAATGTGGATCTGGAATGATTATCTCTTGCCTTCACTGGTTCTTGATAAGACGAAGTATAAAACAGTTCCGATAGCTATTCAGTATCTGAAGGGCGGTTACGGTTCTGTTGATATGGGCGCAATGATGGCAATGCTTGTATTGGCAATTATCCCGATCATTATATTCTATCTGGTATGCCAGAAGTATATTATCGAGGGTGTTGTTGCAGGTGCTGTAAAGGGTTAATTTCTAATTTATATCAAAAACAATTAAAGCAGTCTTTTTTAAGGCTGCTTTTTGTTTATTATGTAGATTTTGTTGGATTATATATGCTTTTATTTGACTTTTATTTAGCGTTATTGTAAAATATATATGTACATTTGTATAATTGAATTTTTTGGGAGGTATATATTATGTACGATTCTGATTTTATGTATGAGTATTCTACTCAGACAAGCTCGGGCAGCAGCGCATTTTCAAACTTTATGTCAATTGCGTTGGCAATCATTCTTGTAGTGTCCTATTGGAAAATGTTCCAGAAAGCAGGCGAAGAGGGTTGGAAAGCTATTGTTCCGCTCTATAATAGCTACACATTAACATCACTTGTTTTCAATAGCGGTTGGTATTTCCTGCTTTTGTTTGTTCCTATCGGAAATATAATTTTCTATGTAATGATGGTATTCAGACTTGCTAAAGCTTACGGCAGAGGCACAGGCTTTGGTTTCGGTTTGCTGTTCTTACCTTATGTATTTTTCCCGATATTGGGCTTTGATTCAAAGTCACAGTATCTCGGCAACCCTGCATACGGCACAGTAGGCACATACGGCAGTGGTTCATTTATCTCAGGCGGACAGGTTCCTCAGGGTTACAGTGATAACTACTATCAGAATTTGCAGAATAATCCGTATAACCCTGATAATGTTTACGGTCAGCCTGCAAACAATCAGGCACAGAATTTCCAGGCTCAGGGCGGTTATGAGCCGAAAACAGACGGATTTATAGGTCAGAATGGTTATACAAACAATGCATTTAACGATGCGCAGAACCCGACATACAATAACTCTAATCCGTATAACAATTTCTAATAAAAAATAACTACCGTGACGGCAGTCTGAATGGCTGCCGTTTTATTGTGTAATATAATCAAAGGAGAGAAAAGAATGATTACAGTTTCAAATTTAAGTCTTAGCTTTAACGGTGTACCGCTTTATAAAGATGTTGACTTGAAATTTACCGAGGGCAACTGCTACGGGGTTATAGGTGCTAATGGCGCAGGAAAATCTACCTTTTTAAAGATATTGAGCGGTGAGCTTGAATCTACAACGGGCGAGGTCATCATAAAAAAAGATACAAGAATGTCTGTACTGAAACAAGACCACTTTGCTTATGATGAATACAGTGTTCTTGATACTGTTATTATGGGCAACAAAAAGCTATACGGCATAATGAAAGAAAAAGACGCTCTTTATGCAAAGGGCGATATGACAGACGAAGAGGGTATTCGTGTTTGCGAGCTTGAAGCAGAATTTGCCGAGCTGAACGGCTGGGAGGCTGAAAGCGACGCCTCAAAGCTTATTCAGGGCTTAGGTTTGGAAGAGTCTGTTTTGTACAATAATATGAGTACACTCACAGGCAATGAAAAGGTTAAAGTTCTTCTTGCACAGGCACTTTTCGGCAATCCTGATATTATTCTGCTTGACGAGCCAACAAACCATTTAGACGTTGAGGCTATTTCATGGCTTGAAGATTTTCTTCTTGACTACGAGGGTACTGTTATCGTAGTATCTCACGACAGACATTTTCTTAATACTGTATGTACTCATATAGTAGATATTGATTATAACAAAGTAAAGATGTATGTAGGTAACTATGAGTTCTGGTATGAATCGTCACAGCTTATTCAGCAGATGATAAAGCAGCAGAACAAAAAAGCCGAGGACAAAATAAAAGAGCTGCAAAGCTTCATTGCACGTTTCTCTGCGAACAAGTCAAAGTCTAAGCAGGCTACATCAAGAAAAAAGCTGCTTGATAAGATCACCGTTGAAGAAATGCCTGCATCATCAAGACGTTATCCG
>JAFOMO010000157.1 GCA_017418905.1 Clostridia bacterium
AATCAAAAAAGTTTTATCTCGTATCGAAATAGGTTAGCGCTATATCCTAAGTTTGTATGCGAGCAAAAAAGTATTGGTTTTATTGTGTTTGATATACTAAAAAATTTACTGTTCAAAATAAGGGGCAGATCAATGTCCGCCCCTTATAATACGCCGATTATCCGATAATTGTCTTATTTACCCTCAACCAGCGCTTTTGTATCTCTTGCGATCACAAGCTCTTCGTTTGTGGGTATTACATATACCTCTACTTTTGAATCTTCAGCAGAGATCTTGCCGCACTTGCCCAGGATCATCTCTTTGTTCTTCTCTTCGTCAAGCTTTACGCCCAAGCATTCAAGATACTGGCATACGACCTTTCTGTGGTGGTGCTGGTTCTCACCAAGACCTGCTGTAAATACCATAGCGTCACAGCCGCCCAAAGCTACATAATAACCGCCTACAAATTTTGCGATCTCATACTCGAGTATCTCATGTGCAAGCTGTGCTCTCTTGTTGCCCTCTTTAGCTGCCTTTGTTACATCTCTGTCATCAGACGAAATGCCCGATACACCGAGAAGACCCGACTTCTTGTTCAGAAGTGTGTCCATATCATGCGGAGTGAGGTGTTCCTTTTCTGCAATGAATGTAACAACAGACGGATCGAGTGTACCCGTTCTTGTGCCCATCATAAAACCGTCAAGCGGAGTAAGACCCATACTTGTATCAATAACCTTACCGCCGTCGATAGCTGTGATCGAAGAACCGTTTCCGATATGACAAGTGATGATCTTCAGCTCCTTAATATCCTTGCCCATAAGCTCTGCACACTTGCCGCTTACATATCTGTGAGATGTGCCGTGGAAACCATAGCGGCGGATCTGATACTTCTCGTAATACTCATAAGGAATAGGATAAATATAAGCTTTTTCGGGCATAGTAGAATGGAACGCAGTATCGAATACAACAACCTCCGGAACGTCCTCTCCGAACACCTCAATACAAGCTCTGATAGCCTGAACATGACCCTTGTTGTGGAGAGGTGCAAGAGGAATAAGGCTCTCGATACCCTTGATAACATCTTCGTTGACAATACAAGATTCGCTGAAGATCGCACCGCCCTGCACTATTCTGTGACCGATAGCGGAAACCTCTGAAAGATCGCTGATAACTCCGTTTTCAGCATCTGTCAAAGCGTCCTTAACCTGCATGAATGCGGCTCTGTGATCGGGCATATCAACATTCTTTTCGATCTTCTTGCCGTCTGCTGTCTTGTATCCGAAAATACCGTCAATACCGATTCTCTCGCAATTGCCTTTTGCCAGAACCTGCTCGTTATCCATATCAATAAGCTGATATTTAAGTGACGAGCTGCCTGCATTAATAACTAAAACTTTCACTTTATTAACTCCTTTAACATTTTTCTTGAAACAATGCACTACATATTATATAATAGTACAATAGAGAGAAAATTTCAATATTTTTTTGATAATTTTAGAGGTAGATAATGAAAATTTCAGCAATTGTAAGCGAATATAATCCGTTTCACAACGGACATAAATATTTGGCAGAGCAATTACGCAAAGACGGAAGTACGCACATAGTATCTGTAATGAGCGGAAATTTTGTTCAGCGAGGAGAATGCGCCGTATCAGACAAATACTCACGGGCAGAAACAGCAGTTTTATCGGGAATTGATCTTGTGCTTGAACTGCCTGTTGTATATTCCTGCGCAAGCGCAGAACGCTTTTCATACGGCGCAGTTTATACGCTTATGTCACTCGGCTGTATAGATGAATTGTGCTTTGGCTCTGAATGCGGCGATATAGACGCACTCAGAAAAACTGCCGCCTTGTCTGATGACGCTGATTTTATACGTCGTATTATATCGTATAAATCTCAGGGGTACAGTCACCCTCGTGCAGTTGAAGCAGCTTTGAGAGATACAAACAACAACATATCAGCCGATCTTTTAAAGGGAGCTAACAATACCCTTGCAGTTGAGTACATAAAAGCATTGAATAAGCTGAACAGCAATATTATACCAAAAACCGTAAAACGAACAGGTGCAATGCACGACAGCACAAACACCTCAGACAATTTTGCGTCTGCTTCTTTGATACGAAAAATGATATACTCAAACGATACATCATACAAGCGATATGTACCACTCGCCGCATATAGAACGCTTGAACAACAGAAAGAACAAGGCCTTTGTCCGGCGAAGCTCACGCAAAACGAGCGCAGTATAATAAGCGCACTGCGTTTATGTACTTTAGAACAGATAAGAGCAACACCCGATGTAACGGAAGGACTTGAACACAGATTGTATAAGGCTATAAGTGAAAACATAACGCTTGAAGGCATAATCGAACAGGTAAAATGCAAGCGGTATACATACGCCCGAATATCACGAATAATTATGTGTATATATTTAGGTATTACTAAAGATATGTATTCAACCGACCCACAATATCTCAGAGTGCTTGCATTCAATAGCAAGGGTACTGAAGTATTAAAGCAGATGAAACGAACCGCCGCACTGCCTGTTGTAATGCGCCCTTCAAAAGACTTTGACACATTATCCGCAGAAGGCAAGACGCTTTTATCCGCTGATATTCGTGCGTCCGATCTGTATTCACTCTTTACACCGACAATTCAGCCGTGCGGCAAAGACTTCTTTTTGGGTGCTTTGAAAGTGGAAAGTGGAAAATCTTATGGTTTTGAGTAAACGTAAAAAAATTTGACCGCAGGCAATACAGTATTGGTTTTATTATGTTTGACTGCGTAATTGCGAATTGAGACTGTGCAAAAAGTAATGTTTATTTAAATCAAGTTTTTTTGCGCCGCCTTGGAGCGGCGGGGAAAGTTTTGGTTTAGGCGGAAGTAAGGGGCATTTTCTGCCAAAATGCCCCTCTTCCAAAAACAGTCCGCAGGACTGTTTTTGAAATTCACCCCTAAAAGGGCTGGAGCGTGCCTCCGGCGGCTAAGGGGCGCTGCCCCTTTGAACCCCGCAAGCCATTTGAAAAAGGCTTGACCGAAAACTCAATTGTTGGTTTTTGCACAGTCTGAATTCGCAATTCGCAATTATTCGGTCAAACATAATA
>JAFOMO010000158.1 GCA_017418905.1 Clostridia bacterium
AATGTTCTCCCTGCTTTAACATAGAACACCTCGCTGTTTTTCATAAAGTGGAACTTTAATAAAAGTGGAACTTTAATAAAAGTGGAACTTTAATAAAAGTGGAATTTGGAAAGTGGAAAGTGGAATTTTTTTAATCTGAAAGTGTATTTTACGAAAAAACTATGTATATCACAGCACGCAGTTTGACCGTGTGCTGTGAATTATTTGTTTTAGTGTGTATAAGCGCATAATTGCGCATTCAGACTGTGCAAAAACCAACAAATAAGTTTTCGGTCAAGCCTTTTTCAAAAGGCTTGCGGGGTTCTAAGGGGCAGCGCCCCTTAGCCGCCGGAGGCACGCTCCAGCCCTTTTAGGGGTGAATTTCAAAAACAGTCTAAATGACTGTTTTTGAAAGAGGGGCATTTTGCGTGACCATGCCCCTTACTTCCGTCTAAAACAAAAGTTCCCCCGCCGCTCCAAGGCGGCGCAGTAAGGCTTGACATAGAAGAACACTACTTTTTGCACACTCTGCATTGCGAATTGCACATTGTTAGTTGGTTCTGCTGCGAGAATAAAGACATAATATAAGTATCTCTGTTCCGACAATCATCAAAACTATTCCCGATAATATATAATCGTCTAAGATTTTTTTAGTTCCTTCGTTATTTTCACCTCTTGCCAAGTGTATCCTGCTTTTTGATTGTACCACAAATCGGCTTATTTTTCAATAGAATAAATGTGCGAATTGATTACCGCACTATAAATTGCAAACGCAAGCTGTTTCTGATATTCCTCTGTATTAAGCTTTGCCGCCTCTTCGGGATTAGACAAAAAGCCGCACTCTACAAGCACACACGGCTTAGTGCAGTTATACAGCAGATATATCTCACTGCCCGACTTTTTGTTTTGGCGGCTGTTCTGCGGTTGAAGAAGTCCTACAATAGAGCTGCGTATACATTCCGCAAGCCTTTCACTTTCAATATTGTTCGGAGAATAGAATACCTGCGCTCCGCTGTACTGCGGCTCTGTGAATTTGTTCTGATGTATACTTATTGCCATATCTGTATTATCGCTGTTAAAAAGCTTCAGTCTTTCGGCAAAATCGGAGCGTCTGCGTTCTGCAAGTGTCGGAAGAGCAGTATCTCCCATAGGCGTATCATCTTCACGGGTCATTTTTACCTCATAGCCCGATAATACGAGATAATCTCTCAGATACTTTGCAATATTCAAGTTTATTCCGCTTTCGGAAACACCGTCTGCGGACTGCGCTCCGCCGTCCTCGCCGCCGTGACCTGCGTCTATCACGATACAGGCAGAGCGTGCAGTGCGGTCTTCTGCGGCATATACATTGAGCTTTAATACCGCAAAGAATACAAGAGTACCCGTAATTATAATAAGTGCGATTACTACTATGTAAAACAATATATTAAATAAACTCTGCTTTAATTTTTCCATAAAAAACCACCTCGCTAAATATTATTCATTTATCGGGGCGGTTATTCTTAGTTATAGTAAACTACATAATTTTGAAAGCGGAAAGCGGAAATATATAGCTCAAACTCTGTTTATATCACGCCGCACATATCACTATCCGCTATAAATCAGACTTTTTCAATGACGTTTGCTGTATGTATCAGTCAACATAAGTTCCGTCAACAAGCTTTGCGGAATTTCTCACCAAAGTGAGATCGTCAAAGCTGTTTTCGTATTCTCTGATGTTGTTTATCTTATAAAAGCCTTTCTTGATAGAAGAGAGGTATTCGCTGTGCTTGTTGAGCAGGTCGATCATAATAGCGATCTCGTCTTTTATATCGTCCTGCGCGGGATTTTCGCTCCTGCCCAGATTATCCATATCAAGCTTCATTTTGGCAATGTCACGCACAACATACTCAATGACGGTAACAGCGTCCATACTTGTTTCACGCACCTCGTCCATAAGCTTTAAGGACTCTTTCTTCATCTCGGTTTTAGCCTCTGTCACGGTCGTATAAATGCGGTCGTTTTTCTGTACTTCTACTTTCAGTATATCGAGGTTCTTTGAAAGCTCGGCTTTTTCCTTTGCAAGCTCTGCGATCTTTTCTTCATAGAACACACGGTCACGCTCAAGCTCTGTTTTATACATAGACGCCTGCTCCATAGACTGCTTAACGCTCTCATAGAGCTTTGCGTTCTCTTTTTTAAGGATAAGCATTTTTTGCTTTACGTCTTCAAGCTCGTATTGAAGTCTTAGTTTTTCTTCTTTTAAGGTATCAAGTTTTTCGTCATATGCGCTCATATCAATATATCCCCTTTATTTATGGTTTATATTAATATTATATCAAAGTTTTTTTAATATTACAATATTTTTATAAAATTTTGTTAAAAGGTATAAAAATACCGCCTACTCTTGTGAGTGGGCGGTATTACGTTCAAGACACTTTTTTTAAATATTTGTCAGTGTGTTCGGTTTGTTCAAAAAGAAGTCTCCCATCCAAGCCCATTTTGATCCAAAGGACAACAGGTGCTGGGGTATCATCTATTAATCCGTTTTTACCTTTTTCTTTATCAATATACAACAAAGCAATATCATTTTTTCCCCATGATTTAGCCATCTTCTCAACATTATCAAAATTCAATTCGTTATCAATACAGTATCTTCTGATTTCTTCTTTCCAATCATCAAAAAGCTTACACATATTAATCCTCCTTTTCAAACGTTCGAAATTGACCTTTAGAATTATATATAACACTGATACTTTGAGGGAAACAGTTTAACACAGCGTGATCGCCGGGAGAAGAAATCATACAATTTAAATTTGTTCCCGGATGTGTGGGTCCGCTCCATCTATATCCCTCGCCTGCAAGTGCTTTAGCTTGATAAGTATCAATATTAACACTATTTTGACTACCCCTAATAATAAGTCTCTCATTACCTTTTGTAAACATGGCGAACTCATCGCCCGTATAAGCGGTTAATGCAGAAAGATCTGTCATATTTACCGAATCTTTTTCAACAATAATCCTGCTGTCATAACCGGGTAATTTGCCTAATAATTCTTTTTGACGATTATTAAGTTCCACACCAAATGTCAAAACCGCATTGGGATTTCCTTTGCCGGTGTTTCTTTGCTC
>JAFOMO010000159.1 GCA_017418905.1 Clostridia bacterium
AAACGGAACACTTAAAGTAAAAACAACAAAAAAATATGCAGACTCTACCGTTTCAAATATTCTCGATCTTGTAGAGAATGCCGCCGCAAAAAAAGCTCCTGCCGAAAATTTCATTACGACTTTTTCGAGGTACTATACACCCATTGTCGTTATTTCCGCCGTACTGCTCGCTTTACTGCCGCCGCTGTTTTTCGGCGGAGAGTTTACCGATTGGATACATAGGGGTTTTGTATTTCTTGTAATATCGTGTCCGTGTGCGCTTGTAATATCTATACCGTTAACATTTTTCGGCGGAATAGGTACTGCTTCACGTCACGGCATACTGATAAAGGGCAGTAATTATCTTGAATCGCTAAATGCGGTAAGCTGTATTGTTGCCGACAAAACAGGAACACTTACAAAGGGAGTATTTGAAGTATCAAAAATAGTACCCGAAAAGGGTATTTCGGAAAATGAGCTGCTTTATACTGCCGCATTGGCTGAAAGCTTTTCAAATCACCCGATAGCACGCTCAATATTAAAAGCGAATACCGCCGAGCTTGATAAAAGCAGAGTTAAAAAATGCAAAGAAACGGCAGGCTGCGGTATAAGTGCAGAAATTGACGGCGAAAAGGTTCTTGTCGGGAACATCAGACTTTTGACGGATAACGGCATAAAAGCCGAAAAAGCAGACGAATACGGCACAATTATATATATTGCCGGAAGGGGAAAGCTTTTAGGTCATATAGTAATATCGGACGAAATAAAGAGCGACAGCGCAAAAGCTATTGAAGGACTTAAAAAGCAGGGTATAGAAAAAATTGTTATGCTCACGGGCGACAGCGAATCTGCGGCAAAATACGTAAGCGATACATTAAAGCTTGATGAGTACATCAGCGGACTTTTGCCCGACGCAAAGACAGCCGAAACGGAAAAAATAAAGCAAAGCCTTGAAAAGGGCAAAAAGCTTGCCTTTGTGGGTGACGGAATAAACGACGCACCTGTTCTCGCTCTTGCAGATGTGGGAATAGCAATGGGAGGTTTAGGAAGTGACGCTGCAATTGAAGCGGCAGACATTGTTCTGATGACAGACGAACCAACAAAGCTGTGCGAGGCAATAAGCATAGCGAGATATACAAAGAAAATAGTAAAGCAAAACATTATCTGCGTTATTGCCGTAAAAATTCTTTTTCTTATACTCGGTGCGCTGGGTATTGCGAGTATGTGGGGAGCTGTTTTCGGTGATGTGGGAGTAATGATCTTAGCGGTGCTTAATTCAATTCGCATCGGGCAGTGCCCGCTTACAATAACGCACTTAAAAATAAAATAACCTATAATATTTTGCACGCAAATATAGTTTTTTGATATGCTAATGTATAATTATATACACGGCATTGAATATATCTTTGTGTTAACGGAATAAGGGTATAAAAATACCGCTCTCGTTTGAGGGCGGTTATTATCATTTAAAATAATGTTCAAGTTCTATTTCTGAATCAACATAGACAGCATCAATATATATGCTGTTATGAACAGTAACTGTTTTTCCATTAATTGAATAAAACTGGGTTTCTGAGCCGTCAATATCTTCAAGCAGGTTACCTTTAACTATATTTGGAATATATTTTTCAAGTGCTTTGCACTGCTTGATGAAAATGTTTTTGTCTGCTTTAGTACAGATATTATATTCAAACATAATTAATCCTCCAATCCCAAAGACTTATTTACTGATTTTCTTGTTTTTGTAGCTGTATTCAATACATCTTCGATTGCTTGTTCTCTATTCAAGTTTTTCCTTTGCATTTTATCAGCAACAAGTTCCTCGAAGCTTTTATTCGGGTCACTAATATCTAACTGCTTACGTTTATCCTGATCAGCCATTAATTCACGAGCTTGTGTTCTAAATTGGTTTCTAAACTCGCAAGCTTGTTTTGCTTGTTCTTCGACAGATTTTGATTTGTCAATCAAATCAGGAATGGTTTTATCATGTGCTAAATACCATTTTCTGGCTTCAACATCAGTCATATTTCCTTTCATAAACATTATATCACGATAATCTTTATTAGTCAAATCTATTTTCCCATTCCCAATAGTCCCCAGTCCGTCAACAGTAACTCTTTCTCTCTGCTGAGGCAGGCTCATAGCTTCGGAGAACCTTGTGTATTCGGAAGAAGTCACCCTGTACTTTGCCCTTGCCGTAATAATATCTTCTTCATTCGCTCCGCCCTCTTTGAGCAGATGTATTTCCTGCCGCTGTGCTCTCATTGTACGTTCTAAGGCTCTTTGCCTTTGTGTAGCCTCGTATTTTGTGTACTGCTTGCCTGCAAATTCTCTCGGTGCGTTTTCCTCCTGCTTTAGCTTATCAAGTTCTTCGTCTGTATATGCTCTCTCTGAAATTCCGGGAATAAAAGGAAAGTAATCATGATAACAGCTGCAGCCGCAAAGTCCATCCGCAGTGCCTAATCCGCAGACTGTTTCAAGCTCTTTTTTGCTGTAAACCTTGCCCTGCCACTCTTGATGTGACGGTCTTGCACCCCCATGGCACGTTACCTCAAAATACTCAGTATCAAGTTCTTTTGCGTTCTGTTCGTTGATTTTTGACGTAACCTGAGATACACCCGTCATTACTGCATTTCTTGCCGCCCCTCCACACGAACGCTTCTGCCGCTTGCATAATCAACGGTACGCAGTCCGCTGTTAGTCATTTCTCTCACAACACGTTTCAGCACCGTATTATAATCAAACGCTCCCGAGGGTATATCAAGCATTGCTCCGTCAAGCGTTTTTTAATCATCTCCAAAAGGGTATAAAAATACCGCCTTGATTGCTCAGGGCGGTTAATAAAATTATTCTTTTGGTTCAAACCTTATGCCGTTATCTTCGGGGTATGGGGTGTCGTGTTCTCTTCTCAAAACAATTTCTTTTGGTATTCCGTTAGGGAAAGCATCACATGTAAAATCTCTATGATTATGTTTACATTCATTACACATAAAGCCATATGCTCCAGGATCATCATACCATCGTCTGCTCTCGTAAGCCATCATCCCCACTCCTCCATATAAATTGTATTTCCTTCTATTCTTTCAACACGAAACAGGCTGTCTCTTCCAAATAATATTTCTTCTTCCTTTTTATTAAACGAAGTAATATTTCGACCTGTTTTACTTTTTATTACACATTGTATATCCATATTTTCATCATAAACTTTTAAAGACGTTGATGTAAATGCTCTATATCCAACAATACTTCCCGGCTGATGTAGTCGCAAAAACTCATCAACATCCCCCATCATACTCGAATCTAAAGAACGATAAACCGTTCCCTCGTATTTTGGCATTTTCTGTAAAGCTGTATCTAAACCATCTACAATTCTTTTTTCGTATTCGCTTAGTTCTTCGCCCGAACGCAGCTTTGCATTAATTTTATAGCTTCCAGAGGATATGTAGGACATTACGGCTGCTTCTTCATTGTCGGTTAGCTTTGGTTTTATTATACCACCATTCCCCGAATTTGCAACATTATTAATACTCTATTTTTTGAATATTATATGCTTTGTGTGGTATAAAAGCAAAACCCTTGAACGCTAACAAATCAGCATTCAAGGGTATTATGATACAGTCGAGGTGACAGGACTTGAACCTGCGGCATCTTGGTCCCAAACCAAGCACTCTACCAAACTGAGTTACACCTCGAAAGCCGTTATCAAACAGCTTATTTATTATATATTAAAATCGGGTGTTTGTCAACCTTTTTAAATAATATTTTTAATTTCAACTTTCCGCTTTCAATTTTCTTACTTGCTCATCCGTTGCCGTGCCTGTGCCGATCTTCAAAGGCTTATCTGTGTTTCTGCCGTGAAAATCAGTGCCGCCCGTCATTATAAGATCATATTTTCTGCAAATATCGCCCAATACCTCAATATCGCTTTCTTTTGCACGAGGATAATTTACTTCTATCCCGTCAAGACCGCAGGCAATAAGCTCGGGTATAAGTTCATAGCTGTTATATACATTCGGGTGAGCAAGCACGCATACAGCACCCGATCTTTTTATTGTTTTCAATGCGTCAAATACATTGGGCAGACTGTATGACGTTTTGGCAATACCGTTTCTGCCGAAAAGCTCATGAAACAGATCGCCGTATAACTCGTTTGTATAGCCTGCGTTTATTAATGCCGTCATAATATGCTGTTTGAACAAGCCCGAACCCTTATTGACGTTTGAGAAGATCATCTCCCGAGGTATAGGGTATTTCTCCAATACCTTCGGAATTGATGAAAGCACCGCATTTGTACGGCGGCTTGTTGTAAGCGAGATCATAGGCTCAATAACGCTTGTATCCTTCGGCATATAGCACAGCAAATGAACCTTTCTTTTTCGCTTATAGTCGTATGATGATATTTCAGCACCCGTAATAACAGTAATGCCGTACATTTTACCGTAAGCGACAGCCTCTGCGCACCCTGCAAATGTATCGTGGTCTGTAATTGCAACAGCAGAAAGCCCTTGAGCCTTAGCAAGAAGTATTATTTCTTTTACGGTAAGAGTACCGTCTGAATATATAGAGTGACAATGCAGATCGGCAGACACTGTATCCCCCCCGATTCAATGCGAAGCGGGCAGTGCCCGCAGACATTAATGCGCTTATACACAATAAATCCGTATTTTTACTGCATGCGAATATACTTTTTACTATCAGTATAACAAAGTGCGGTTATCTTTGCAAGACGTTTAAACGCATTATTCTGTATTCAGAGTGTGAAAAAAGTAGTGTTCTTCTATGTCAAGCCT
>JAFOMO010000160.1 GCA_017418905.1 Clostridia bacterium
CAACCACATCAACCACAGCAACCACAGCAAGAAGAGCCGCCGAAACAGCCGGGATACGAAACAAAACAGGGATATTTGACACCGGCGTTACCTGATGATCTCCCTTTCTGAGATAATAGCGCAAAAATAGAACGATAAACGGCAAAATTAAGCCCGTACAGCGATTTTTGAAGCGAAGGTATATAATTATACTAATTTTTTAAAAGTCGCTGTACGGGGTGTAAAATCAAAAAGAGAGGTAACAAAAAAATGAACGTATTATCATTGTTTGATGGTATGGCTTGCGGTATGCTTGCGTTGTTAAAAGCAGGAATACAAGTCAACAACTATTACGCATATGAGATTGACAAATATGCGGTGCAAACGGCAAGTCACAATTTCCCTAATATTCAGGAGTTAGGAGATGTGTTTAATGCAGATTTCGAGCAATATGCAGGCATTGATTATTTGATAGGGGGAAGTCCGTGTTTTACGAAAGGACATTATGTGTTGACGGACAAAGGATATAAAGATGTTTCCGAGATACAAGTCGGTGATATGGTTCTCACACATAAAGGCAGATACAGAAAAGTTGTCCGTACAAATAAGCGTGAAGCGGATATTGTTGATGTTAGAATAATGGGGTACCCTGTATTTCATACAACAGCCGAGCATCCGTTTTATACATTGGAGCGAAGAAAGGCAACTTGGAACGAATACAAAAACAGAAAATCGTGGAGAGTATTCAGTAATGAGCCGAAATGGACGAAAGCAATCGAATTAAAGCCTAAAACGCATTTCTGCGGTCAGCTTATCGGAAAGTCGGCAGAAATAAACGCAACTGATATAGACGAAGAATTAGCGTATATTTTAGGTCGATATGTTGCAGATGGACATATACGAAAAAGCAAACGGCAAGGCAGGCAGAACAGTTATCAGTATCAAGTGATATTGTCTATTGGTGCAAGTAAAATTGAGCAATTCAAAAAGAATGTAACACAGCGACATTTCTCTTGCTATGAGCATACTGAAAGCGTTTACAGAGTGTGCTTTTCATCAATGAAGTTGCTAAACTTTATTGAGCAACAAGGCTTTGGCAAGGGTGCAAATAACAAAGCAATTCCAGAGTTTATATACAACTTGCCGAGAGATATTCAGCTTGCTTTTTTGAGCGGATATATGGACGGAGACGGACACATGGGAGAATATCAATATTGTGCATCTACAGTTAGCCCTATGTTAGCATTCGGTCTGCAAAGGCTTGTTACGCAGCTATACGGTGTAAATGTGGTGGTAACTGTATGTAATAACGATAAACCGCATAAAATTGGTGACAGAGAGATACATTCAAATTACCCATTATACACGATTGTATGGAAAGAAAACATAAAGAAACAATCTGTAGCACATATACAAGATGGTATTGTATGGACGCAAGTAAAAAACGTATGCAAGGCTTTACATTCCGATATTGTGTATAACATTGAGGTTGATGAGGATAATTCCTACACCGTGAATAATGTTATCGTTCATAATTGTACATATTGGTCAATCGCTCAGTCACCTGATAAGCGAGAAACAACGGCAAGCGG
>JAFOMO010000161.1 GCA_017418905.1 Clostridia bacterium
AACGGCATAATACTTTCCGTCTTTTTCTCGGTACAGCACTCCGCCGCCGCAGTCTTTCTTTATCGGACAAAAGCTGCCGACCTTTCCCACAAAAATGTAATTGTGTTCGCCCTCAGGGAGCTTCTCGTTCATATCGAGATACATAGAAGTACTTACGGATTTTGTTTCGCACATATCCTTAAATGTAATTTCTTCCTTGCCGAACAGCTTTTTGAACACATAAGGCACCTGAAACTGCGTTCCCGTTGCCGTCCATTTGCCTGCATTTTTGCCGTCTTTATACCTCGCAATATAAACTGCATCGTTTACCAAGCACATTCTGTCATACGTTGCCTCGTGTTCAAAATTATAGCCGTACAGCTTGCCGTATTCGGTAACAAAGGATATAATTTCGGGCGTTGCGTTCGGTATCTTGATAGAATCGGTCTTGATATGAGCAACTGTAAAGCCCCTCTTTTGTACCTCGTGTTTAAGATTTATCATAAACAAAGCCCCTCTTTTAGCGACAATGTTATCTTTATTGCGAATATCGCGAAACGGATTTTCAAAGCCTGCGGACGTTAAACCGTATACGGAGTTTATCGCTGTTTTCAAAGCCTGAGCCAAATCAGCCGCCAAGCTTTCGTCCGATAAATACTTGGCAAGCTTGCCGTTGAGCATTGTTTTCGCCTTATCAAAGTCCTTATGCTTGACAGCGATTCTTGCGTCAAGAATATCTTTGAAGCGTTTAGTGTATTCATCGCCGAAAAGGTTTTCCGCAACAATACTTGACGGGTGCATCGAGGCTATGTCAAGCAGTGCAACGTCCGTGTACATTCCCGGTTCGGAATATACATAACCGCCCTCGCCTACTTCTTCTCCTCTGTAAGTTGACTTTCCGTTTTCATACTTGTAACCGTTGAATACAGGCTTGCCGTCTTTATTGAAAGCGGTATAAATATCATAGCCTTTATACCCCGTATAAAAATGCTCGGTATCGCCCATATTACGATAATTGAATCTATTCTGCGGAGTACGGTTCTTCCCGAATATAATCCTCGTTGTAAGGCTGTTGGTAGTATCGTTAGGTGTCATTCCCGCAACGTCCGAAAGTATCAGTCTTGCGGTATAATCGGCTTTTCTTGCGTTGAATACCGCCTCGGTCGCCAACACGTCATTGTCGCAGTATTCGGCAACCTTTTGCCACATATCCTCGGGAACGGGTTTATCCCACGGCAGACCTAATTCCTGATGATGTATGCCGAGTTCTATTTCAAACTTTTTTAACGACTGCTTCTTTGACGAGAAGTCGTACACATCTGTGTACGATACGTTGTAAGCCTCTCCGAAAAAGCAGCTTTTATCGCCCGATATGATTTTTCGAGATAATATGTATAATTGCTCGTTGGTATACCCCATTAAACGTGCGTACAAAATATGATTGTCGTATCTGCGGCAGTTAAAGCCCACAAGCCTGAAACGCATTAACTCTTCTATCTGAGTTGGAGTTGGATTAATCATTCTTACAACAGACTTGCCCTCGCCTTCTGCCTTGTAGTTTACCAAAAATAAATTGGGGAACACCTCGACATCAAAGAACACAAGCGGTAATTCGGGCTGCGTTTCCTGATTTGATGTAATATCATCGGACTTGAAATGCATTTTGCCCACCTGCTTTATGCAAGTATCCGATTGATTTGTGCTTTTGGCGGCAAACGTAAGAATATCGCCCTTCATATCGGAAATATCATACACAAGACCGCCGTTGTATGCGTCGTCAAGTATCTTCTTGATGAAATTTATACTTGACGTTGTGTCGGCGTGTATCTCTTTTCTGAGATTTCTTACTATTAGATTTCTCAGATTCTTTTCGTTTTTGACGGTTGTTTCGTTAATCACTTTTTTCACCTCTTTTATCGGCAGACCCGAATTAATTGTACTTATGGGTAAATCGCTGCATTTTGTAAGCTTTCGCCTGAGCGAGCTGTTGCCTGTAAATATCTTTACTTCTATATGATTATCATAAACACGGCTAAGGGCAGACACATCTCCGCCGTAAATATAATGGAGATGTACTCCCTGTTCGCTTTTGCTGAGTTCGGTATAAGTAGGGGGGAATTTTTCGGCTGCCTCAATGTTTTTCTCAAGGCACTTATTGCCGTTTTCATCGGGAATATCAAAGTCTATTACGATATGATTCTGCGGTACTTTCACATAATGCGTCTTTGCGGTATCTATCTGCGACAATGTTGTGTTGACGCTTTCCCACTTTGAAACAGGCTTATCGTCCTCGTTTGCGTATTGTGCGGAGCAGTCGCCGCAAATATCATCGAATACGGACTCTTGCTCTTTCAGTTCTATCCACGACTTAGCTTTTTGTACGGTATCGGCTGTTATGCTTTTCTCGAATTTATCGGTGCGAAAACCGCAATAGTAATTTCTTACACGGAAACCGTCCTCATCTGCGGTTCGCTCTTTGTACTCACGAAAATAATTCTTGAGTTCTTCTTTGAACGCCCTCTGAGAAAGCGGATACGCAACATTAGCGTCGTCGCAGTAGGTTTTATACATCTCCCAAGCAGATTTAAGGGTAACGCAGTTCTGCTCCTTGAACGTATAAAAGCTATCCTCAACAAAGTTGTAGAAATCGTTTGACGCACCGAGCATAGAAACGGGAATATAGTCGTCATAATAATTCTTGTTGTTCTCATAGACCTGCTTACAGCGGTACGCAATAGCCCCGAGTTCAAAATCAATCTGATTATACAGCGAATTATACTCGTCAAAGGGAAGCTTATTTCCCGATGGAGTCACGTCTATCAAGCGTCTGAGCAGACCCGATTTAGCGTCTGTTATCTTTACGGGTCTGTTTGTACCCATAAGAAGAAAAGCCTTGAACCTGTTTGAATATGCCGTCTTGAATTTCTCGTTTACGGTCATCATTTCGTGAGAAACAATGCTGTTCAGGCGAGAATTGTCCTCTATTCTCGACAAGTCGCCGTCGTGCTGTATTGCTATAAGAGGGTTGCTCACAAACGGCTCCAAAGCAAAAGCATTATTGGAGGAACCCAGACTTTTAGCGTCGAATGCCGAATAATACCCCTTAAAAAGCTTTTGAAAAATGTTTATTACGGTAGATTTTCCCGAACCCATAGAGCCGTATAATACCATAAACTTCTGTCTCCATTTGGAGTCGCCCGTAACAATTGAGCCTATCGCCCATTCGATTTTTCTGCGCTCCTCTTCGGAATATAATGTTGAAATGAGCTTATCATATGCGGTACAGTCACCCTTCGCTAAAGGATAATCAAGCTTACGGCTTACATAATCCTCTTTTGATGCGCTCATATTTGAGAATACAATTTTCTCGTCAAGCATATGAAACGAGTCACGCATTTGTCTTTGACAATACTTATGCCAATTATCTATCATACCGTTTTCGCAGTCCCACATATGACGCACCTTTAGATAGCCGTCAATTTTTTCTCTGTTCTCATTTGCATAATTATCAAGCTCTCTGTCTATTATTTGTATAACGTCCTGCTCATCGGTTGACCAAAGCTTGCTTTCTTCAAGCCAGACTGCGTAAAAATCTCCGCCTCGTATCATCAGATCTTGGCTTTTCTTAATGATAAACTTCGGGTATACTTCAACAACGCCCTGTTTTGTCGAGCGTGTGCAGATCATAAAAAAATCAAGCATAGACGCTCACCCGATCCATATTATTATCTGATAATGCGGTGTTTGCTTTTTTCAAAATTATCTTCCTTTCAAACGGTTCTTTCTTTACTAACCGCCTGAAAATATTGAAAAAATGTATATTTTTATGCAAATTCCGCAGATATTTTTAAAATAAAAATAACGCAGTATTGCGGTCTGTTATCTGCAATACTGCGCCATGTCGGAAATATATACCCTCTTATACTTACTTTTTTATGAAGTATAAGCCTTCTATTCCGTACTGAGAGTTTTTAATATTAGATCTCATTTTCAATTAATTTTACATTTCCCATTTTCCGTTTTCAATTTTCTTGCGCAGCCTTTGTCGAAAGAGGCATTGAACGCATAGAAGTTCTTGCTGTCGAGATTATCAGTAGCAATGCGCAAGCCTTCGCCAAATCGCTGATAATGCACTATCTCACGTTCTCTCAAAAATCTTATCGGGTCTTTTACGTCAGGATCGTCGCAGTAGCGCAGAATGTTGTCATAGGTGGTTCGGGCTTTCTGCTCCGCTGCCAGATCCTCGTGCAGGTCAGTGAGCACATCGCCCTTTGACTGTATATAAGCCGCCGTAAACGGTACGCCTTCGGCAGACGAGGGATAAATGCCCGTTGTATGATCTACAAAGTATGCGTCC
>JAFOMO010000162.1 GCA_017418905.1 Clostridia bacterium
GCGAGACCGCTGCCCCTTAGAACCCCGCAAACTTTTTTGAAAAAAAGTTTGACAAAAATCTTTATTTATTCATAATTTCTTTACTCATTCAAACAACCGTGAGGGTCTGCCTTTTTTTCATTGACTGTTATACAAAAAAAGAGTATAATCATGTTGATAAAAATAACGAAAAGAGGATCTTCATGGAATTTGATGTCAATAAAATAATATGTTATCTGGCAATTATTCTTTTCTCGACAAAAGCTTTGGGAATGCTCACCCGTAAATTAGGCTTGCCTCAGGTCGCAGGAATGGTTATTGCAGGTCTGCTTATAGGTCCTGCAATTTTTTCTCAGATACCGGGCAGCTTTAGCGGTATAATAAACCCTACCGAAATAGAAATGGACGTTTTAAAAACATTTTCGCAGGTTGGAGTTATACTTATACTTTTCTCCAGCGGACTTGAAACCGATTTGAAGGATCTGAAAACAAGCGGTTTTTCGTCGAGCATGATAGCCCTTGCAGGTGTTATAGTACCTCTTATTATGGGTACTCTCGGTGCGTCATTCTTTATGGGCGGTATTTCCGAGACATTCAATGATAGGAATAAACTGCTGAACGCACTCTTTGTAGGCTGTATACTCACCGCAACGAGTGTAGGTATTACGGTTGAAACGCTCAGAGAGATAGGCAAGCTCAACACAAAGCTCGGTACAACAATACTCAGTGCCGCTATTATTGATGATGTTATGGGTATTATCGTACTCAGTATAATATCATCGCTCAATGGCAGCAGCAGCCCCGTAATTACTCTGCTTAAAGCCGCAGGTTTTTTTGTGTTCTCGATCGGTCTGGGAATACTTCTCAGAATATTGTTCAAGTGGTTCTTTATCAAATATCCGCATAAGCGCAGAACAGGCATATTTGCCCTGTCGGTCTGCTTTATATATGCATTCTGCGCCGAACACTTTTTCGGCATTGCCGCAATTACGGGCGCATATATGGCAGGAGTTATGCTCAGCGGACTTAGCGACACAAAATTTGTTGACAAAAAGATACTTGTAAACGGTTATATGATATTCTCGCCGATATTCTTTGCATATATTGGTATAAGCGCAGATTTCAGCCGCTTCAAGCTCTCCGATATATGGTTTGCAATCGTGTTTGTATTTATAGGTATTATATCAAAAATAATCGCCTGCGGTACAGTTGCAAAGCTTGTTAAGTTCAAGCTTAAAGACTCTGTTGCGGTAGGGTGCGGAATGATCGCCAGAGGTGAAGTCGCTTTAGCAGTGTACTCAACTGCGTCGTGGCTGATATACTTCGACCAAAAAGGAACGCTTATAGGTATTGATCCGCTTTTTGCAACTATTATGCTTATTATCACAACATCTGTACTCTGCCCGATATTATTAAAGGTATTGCTTAAGGATTCAAGCGAGGATAAAGGCATAAATGTAAAGCCCGAGGACTTTGTTGCAGTTGAGGCAGGCAAGGAAAATGCCCCTGTTTTGGCAAAAAAACGGTAATAATTACATTCTTGTAATTACATATTTGCTTATTGGATATTATATGCATAAAAAAAATCATTAATAATTGCTTTTTATGTTAACAAAATCTTTTTAGTATAAAAAAGGCAACTTTACTTGTGCATTTTGACAATCAATAAATGCCGCATTACAACAAAATCGCTCGATTATTGGTGAATATTAATAATATGTTAATATTCTATTGAATTTTTTATTTTAACTTTTTAAAAAAATATTAGAGAAAATATAATTTTCTGAAAATTTTTTGTATGAACGGATATGAAAAAACCTCGAAAAATTGCATAAATACTGCATTTTTGCCGTGTCGGTGTATTCTCCTTGTCCGTGATAGCCGAAAGTGTAACTCTTTTTGTGCAGTTCACCAATTTACTAAGTGCCTGTCAATATGGTAAAATACTAATTATAGAAATACAAATCAATGGAAGTAGTGACTTCCGGAAAGACGGTGGATACCAATGGTATTAAACAAGAAAGCACTTAAATTAGTGGTATGTATGTCTTTAATCGCTGCATTGGCATTTACCGCAATAGGTATTACGGTTGCGGCGATGTATGAGAACACTCATGACAACACAGGCGACCAGGCATCTGACATAGTTAGCATAGCCGAAACACAGGTAGGTTACGGCGAAGGCTACGACGGCTACACCAAATACGGTGACTGGTACGGTCTGCCATACTCCGACTGGTGTGCAATGTTTGTTTCGTGGTGTGCAAATCAGGCAGGCGTTGACACTTCAACATTCCCTTCATTTGCACTTTGCTCTGCGGGCGCAGACTGGTTCATCTCACAGGGTGAGTTCCAATACAGCGGCAGTTATGCACCTAAAGCAGGCGATCTTATTTTCTATTCATCCTACGGTGATATTTACCATGTTGGTCTTGTTACAGGCTCAGACGACTACAATGTATATTCTATCGAGGGCAACTACAACGAGGCTGTTTACAATGTTAGCTATCCTTTAAGCTATGGTGACATTCTCGGTTATGCAACTCCTGCTTACAGCACTGCTGACGGCACTGTTGTAACACCTGTTGTTGATAATGACGACAGTGACACTTATGTTGAAGAGGATTCTGAAGAAGAGTATATCTCTGATGATGATTCCGAAGAAGTTGTATATACAGATGATGAAGAAGAGTATACATATGATGAAGAAGAGACAGATGTTAATTCTTATGTAGAAGATGAAGAAGAAACTGATACAGAAGTTTATGTTGAAAACAATGATGACGAGGAAGAGGACGAAGAGGACTCCGAAGCTGTAACTGTTGATACAGAAGAGGACAAGTCCACAGACAGCGACGAAAATACAACTGATGATGTAGAGTTCGTGCTTGGTGATGTTAACGGTGACGGCAGAGTTTCCGCACTTGACGCACTTCTCATTCAGCGTTATCTTGCACTCGACACAGGCGACTATGATTTCTCGTTTGTTCGTGCAGACGTAAATCAGGACGGTGAGATCACGATCATTGATGCTCTCATGATCCTTGAAATTGTAACAGGTTTGGCATAAACTGAAAGTTGTTAAACAATGCAACGACAGACATACAAAAATACCAAAAATAGGAAGCACGAGTCAATTCGACTCGTGCTTCCTTTTAATGCGCAATTGTGCGCCTATATACAATAAACCCGTGTGTTAATTGCATGCGGGCAAAATTCATATTATGTTATACTAAAGGTAAATGTTATTCAAAAAGTATTGCAGGCAACCATTACACATTGCACATTTCTATCAACTCTCAAAACTAAAAAAACCGGCTCATAAGATATAGTAATCAAATGAACCGTTTTTTGAAGTATAATATTAAATTGACTATTAGTATAGCATAGCAAGAATTATATTTGCGTGCAATGAACACACGGTTTCATTACGTCTGACCGCGTAATTGCGCATTGCGCATTGCGAATTGAGAATTGAGTATTGAACTCGGGCATACTTCAGCGCACTTCATACAGCCGGTGCATTTGTCATGGTCAATTCTTGACAGATTGTTCTCTATTGTGATTGCACCGTACTCGCACACCTTCATACACTTCATACAGCCGATACAGCCTGTTTTGCAGACTTTTCTTGTATAAGCACCCTTGTCGCAATTGCTGCACTTCACAATGGGGTGCGGTGTTTTTGGTTCGATAGTAATAATATTCTGCGGACAGACATTGACGCAAGCCGAACACGCTTTGCATTTGTCGCTGTCAACTTCAGCGACACCGTTTTGAATAGATATTGCGTTATACTCGCACACAGATACACAGTCACCGAAACCGATACAGCCGTATGTACATTTACCCATACCGCCGTGAAGCTGTTTTGCGGCAGCGCATGAGCGAATACCTTCATATTCACCTATTTTAGATGTGTTGTCAAGATCTCCCGAACAGCGCACAAATGCGGTTTTAGGTGTGATCTCAGCAGCCTCTGCGCCTAATATCGGGGCTATAAGGTCAACAACCGATTGACCGCCCACAGAGCATAGTCCGAGCTTTGCCTCGCCTTTAGATAATGCGGCGGCATAACCCGAACATCCCGAAAAGCCGCACGCTCCGCAGTTTGCACCCGGCAGAAGCTCACTGATTTCGGCAGCCTTTTTGTCAACAGGTACGGCAAATATTACCGCCGCAGCCGATAATACCGCACCAAC
>JAFOMO010000163.1 GCA_017418905.1 Clostridia bacterium
CCACGGCAGTAAGCCTAAAAACACCTTTGGTAAAATTTAAAAAGGGTGAGCAGTCGGCTATTACCATGAATATACCTATGGTAAGCGCTATCATGCAGTCTGTTTCAAACGACACAATGGCTATCGCATTGGCAAAAGAGGGCGGCGTTTCTTTTATATACGGTTCTCAGACCATAGAAGAAGAGGCTGCAATGGTTGCAAGAGTAAAGAACTACAAGAAAGGTTTCATTACATCAACTTCTAATATTACACCCGACGCAACATTGGCTGATATTCTCGAATTAAAGAGAAAAACGGGTCACTCCACCGTTGCCGTAACCGATGACGGCACAGCACACGGAAAGCTGTTGGGTATTATCGGCAGCAAAGATTACAGAGTAAGCAGAATGGATCCTTCCACAAAGGTTAAGGAATTTATGACTCCGCTCGACAAGCTTATTACAGCACCTGCCGAAACAACTCTCAGAGAGGCTAACGATATTATCTGGGATAACAAGCTCAACAATCTTCCTCTTGTTGACAGCGAAGGCAGGCTCGCATACATCGTATTCAGAAAAGACTACGATTCACACAAAGAAAACATCAATGAGCTGCTCGACGCACATAAGAGTTATGTAGTCGGTGCAGGTATAAATACAAGAGATTACGCACAGAGAGTTCCTGCGCTTATCAATGCAGGTGCAGACGTGCTTTGTATAGATTCCTCTGAAGGATTCTCGGAGTGGCAGAAGCTTACTATCGAATGGATCAGAAACAACTACGGCGACAGCGTAAAGGTTGGTGCAGGTAATGTTGTTGATAAGGACGGCTTCAGATTCCTTGCTGAGTGCGGCGCAGACTTTATAAAGGTAGGTATCGGCGGCGGTTCTATCTGTATAACAAGAGAAACAAAGGGTATCGGCAGAGGACAGGCAACAGCACTTATTGAAGTATGCAAGGCAAGAGATGAATATTTTGAAGAAACAGGCGTTTATATTCCCGTATGCTCCGACGGCGGTATAGTACACGATTATCACATTACACTTGCTCTTGCAATGGGTGCAGATTTTGTAATGCTCGGCAGATATTTCTCACGCTTTGACGAAAGCCCAACACAGAAGGTCAAGATCAACGGCTCATACATGAAAGAGTATTGGGGCGAGGGTTCAAACAGAGCAAGAAACTGGCAGAGATACGACCTCGGCGGCGAGAAGAAGCTTTCCTTTGAAGAGGGCGTTGACAGCTTTGTACCGTATGCAGGCGCACTTAAAAACGGTGTTGAGATCACAACATACAAGATCAAATCTACAATGTGCAACTGCGGTGCTTTGAGTATTCCCGAGTTCCAGCAGAAGGCAAGACTTACTCTCGTATCTTCTACAAGTATAGTAGAGGGCGGCAGCCATGACGTACTTGTGAGAAGCTCTATTGTAAATGACCAATAATTCAATGCGCAATTACGAGGGTATACATAATAAATGCGAAACTGTATTGCACTCGAATATAATTCCTGTTTTTCTATTAAGGCATAATGTTATTGATAAACTTTGCAAGCAGCAATTGCTAATTGAAAAAACCTCCCTTTTCGGGAGGCTTTTTGTTATATATTGTAGTTTGATCTAATGTTAGAGATTGGTACAATGTTTTCGGTGACTACAAATTGTTCCAACATTCCCTAAGAACAATTATTTTATACTTTACTCATGATACAGGTATACATATTATAAAGTTAATCAAGAGTAAACCGCTTACTCTTGAAAAAGTATAGATTTTAAGCCGTTTTTATCATTAGTAAACTATAAATTTATTGTTAAGGGAAAACTTATCAAACGTAAAATTGAAAATTGAAAATGGAAAATTATCCGAAAACCAAAACTTCACACTCCACACTTAACTCTCAACTCTCAAAATTAAACGCTTATGCTCTGTGCCACTTAATTCCCTGCGGAGTGTCCTCAAGAATGATGTTCATAGCTTTGAGCTGATCCCTTATCTTGTCGGCTGTTGCCCAGTCTTTGTTCTTTCTTGCCTCTGTACGCTGTGCAATAAGGCTTTCAATCTCGCTGTCGTCTGATTCGTCTTTGTTTGTGTAGATCAAGCCCAATACGTCTGTAAGCTCTGTAAATATGCTGTCTGCACGCTTTACAAGCTCCTGTGACGGGTCGTTTGACAATGCTGTGTTAATATCTCGCACAAGCTCAAATATTACTGAAATTGCGTCTGCCGTGTTCAGATCGTCGTCCATAGCTGCAATGAATTTTTCTCTGTATGAGTCGAATTTTGCGGCTGTGTCTTTCTCGCTGTCTTTAAGTGTACCGCTTACCTTGTCAAGAATGAATTTGATGTTGTCACGGCAATTGTTAAGCCTTTCGAGTGAGGCTTTGCACTGCTCCATTACAGTTACATTGTACTCAATGGGACTTCTGTAATGGGAAGCAAGCATTAAAAATCTGATAGGTTCATAGCCGTATTTCTCTGCAACATCTCTTGTGGTAAAGAAGTTGCCCAAAGATTTTGACATTTTCTTTTTGTCAACGTTGATATATCCGTTATGCATCCAGTAGTTTGCAAACTGAACTCCGTTGCAGCATTCACTCTGTGCGATCTCGTTTTCGTGGTGCGGGAATATGAGGTCTTGACCGCCGCAGTGAATGTCAATAGTTTTGCCCAGATAACGGCGAGCCATTGCCGAACACTCTATGTGCCAGCCCGGTCTGCCCTTGCTCCACGGTGACTCCCAATAAGGTTCACCGGGTTTTGCGGCTTTCCATACGGCAAAGTCCATTGGGTCTTCTTTTACCTCGCCAACAGCAATTCTTGCGCCTGCCTTCAGATCGTCAAGCGGCTGATGACTGAGCTTTCCATACTCGTCAAACTTGTTTGTTCTGAAATAAACATCTCCGTTTTCTGCACGGTATGCGTATCCTTTCTCTATAAGGCTTGATACTATGCTGATTATTTCGTCAATGTTTTCTGTTGCTCTCGGGTGAATGGTAGCCTCACGCACGTTTAAGCCCTTTGCGTCTTTTTTGTACTCTTCAATGTATTTCTCCGATACAGTAATGTAGTCGGAGTTTTCTTCATTCGCACGATTGATTATTTTGTCGTCAATGTCTGTAAAGTTCTGTACAAATGTGACCTTGCTGCCCCTGTATTCGAGGTAACGGCGCAGTACGTCAAATACACATATCGGACGGGAATTTCCGATGTGTATGTAATTATACACCGTAGGACCGCAGGCGTATATCTTGTATTCGCCCGGCGTTATGGGTATAAGCTCTTCTTTTTGTCTTGTAAGTGTGTTGTAGATCTTCATATTTATCAATCCTTTAAAAAATATAAATACAGATATATTATATCTTAAAATCAATGTTTTGTGAATAACTTAACGAAATATTTTTTGTGTGCTGACATTAAGGAACTGTGAAGAAATAACTTTTAAATTTATGCTTAGCACAAGGCAAATTTTCGCAGGAATACTGACGTATTTCAAGAAAATTTTACGCATTGCAGGGCAAATCAGACAAGCAGAAATGAAAAGTTATTGATGAACAGTTCCTAATAAACCTCGCCTATCGGGTAATTGCTTTTGTAGCCGATGGCATAACGTGTTATCTGCATTGAATCGTTTGCAGTAATTTTACCGTCACCGTTTACATCACATAAACCAATGCGGCTTTCGTCTATCTGTGCGATATTGATAGAATGACGAAGTATTACAAGTGCGTCTGAGGTTGAGATTTTGCCGTCACCGTTTGCGTCTCCGTACAACTTGCCGATTACCGTTTCACCGTTTGTCTTTGATAAGACAGTAATTGACGTTTGCGGCAGATCGTTCATATCTGCATTAAAAAATTCTTTAACGTAATATGTCATTTTCTTGTCGTCAATGCTTATGTCTGAAAGCGCAGTGAAATTAAAGGTTATGATCTCTCCGGTCGTATCAAAATCAGTACCCTTTGCATTGAACAGCGTGCTCCAGGAAAGCTCGTTTGTATCATCGTTTATAACAAGTGCTTTACCCTCTGAGGCTGTATAGCTGTTATACTGCAAACAAGTGCTGTCAAACGTATATACAAGATGTATTCCCCCGACTTTCTTAACGCCGCCCAAAGATACGCATACTTCCACCGTATCGCCTTTGGCGGCTTTTAAAGCGACTTTTTTTCCGTTGTATTGTATCTCCTCTGCTGATACCGAAAACATACAGCACAGTGTTATACATAGTGCCAATAATAAAGATATAGTCTTTTTCACAGTAATCATCTCCTGTTCTTTTAAAAATTTTATCATTGTTACTATAAAATGTCAACAACTATTGCTCCTTAAAAAAACTTTTTTAATAATTGTATATTTATATGCAATTTATATCACTGTTTGTACAAGTAATACAGGAGGTATTAATTCTATGAGGTATGCATACAATTTTAGAGAAAAAAGTCATTGGTCGGGAGGGATAGATGTGTATGAAACGGTTGCGCAGCGTGCCGCAGAAATAGGTAAATATATTTCGGAAACAGGGTGTACCGTTAGAAAAGCCGCAGATATATTCGGCGTGTCGAAATCTACCGTACATAAGGATATTACGGCAAGACTTAAAGACATAGACTTCGATCTGTTTGAACAGGTCGAGCGTGTTATGCAGAAAAACAAAGCCGAAAGGCATATAAGAGGCGGGCTTGCCACAAAACGCAAGTATGAGCTAAAAAGATCGGCTCTGAGTATAATTCAAGAGTAAAAGTTAAAGTTATGTATCATTTCGGTATCGCTTGACACTCTGATTTGTAACTAAAAACGAATGTATATTGTCGAAATGTAATCTTTACATTTTTGTTATGTAAAGCCCTGTCGAAAATTATATTTATAACTATGTTGTATAAAGTTTTCGTGTTGCCAAAGCATTAAATTAACTATTTATACTATCTAAAAATAACACTTTGAAAATTATTATGCGTTTGTTAATTCCAAATGCGAATAATAACCAACGCAGAAAATGTATATAGTATTATCTCTTACAAATCAGAAACTTATAACTGTTTAGAAATAATGAGAAAATTAAGCAGTTTATCAATGTATAAAAATACAAAAGTAACGTATAAATATACGTTTTATCAATTCTGAAACAGCGTTTAAAAAAATGTAACCCCCGAAAATTCTACATTATGCACAGTGAAAACAGTCCGAAAACTTTTGTATCGGGTCGAATAAGGCTTTGTTTTAGTGTTCATAACAGAATTATGACATAAATCGTTGTGCATAATAGACAAATTACAACGATGTTATTTATTTGACGTGACGAAAACAATTCGCTATAATAATAAACGTGGTGCGAAATAAAAGACGATAGCTGTCTTGTTACGCTTTTTGGGGTTATCTTTTGGGGTTAACGAAAGATTTATAAGTTTCATCCTTTTGAAAAGTGTTTATTGCGGCGGACAATGAGCTATCCGAAATTATGACGTATAAAAGGAGAATAATATGAATACTTCCCATAAGCATGGCAATGCCGATTGCAGAGAGAATAATTCAGGCTTATCCACATTCAAGAAAATTACCATGGTGTTTGCGGCAAGTCTTCTTCTTGCAGGCTCTGTATTAACAGCAGCGTCTGACAGTAAGATAGCGGTAATAACAGACGGCGGCAATACTTACAAGGTAACAACCGCAGAAACAGATACATCTAACATCATCGAAGAGGCAGGTCTGGAGCTGAGTTATTACGACGAGGCTTTCATAACCGAAGAATCAAACGAGCGTATCGACATCAACATCATAAGGGCTTATCCCGTAAAGGTAGAGGCTGACGGCGGAGCAAGATTTATATATGTAACGAGTGGTACCGTTGCAG
>JAFOMO010000164.1 GCA_017418905.1 Clostridia bacterium
TATTTTACAGCTTACCGAAAAATCATTGCCTGTGCTTAAAGGCGAAACAACCGTTTATGCTGATTTTTTGTAAAAAACCTCTCTTTGAACAGATCAAAGAGAGGTTGTTATTAAACGAGGAGCTAAGCTCCAACAAGCTCGCTTGATTGGAGCGAGCGACGACGTCAACAAACGCCGCGGAGCTTTAGCTCCTGCGGGCGTCGGTGGGGGATTTTACCCACCACCGACGGACGTATGGACCCCGCCGCCTATAGAGGCGGAGGACATCGGCGTTTGTTATATCATTATTTTTTACAAGCATTTACAAGCGGCAAGTATATCTTATATGAGATCTCATTTAAATCTTCGTAAAAAGCTATATTTGTCAATACTACCAGATGAGTATCCGTTTTGTAGTCCGAATAGACCTGAGAAGAATATGTATAAGTACGTCCGCTGTGATGCCAGAGGTTATCGCCCGTGTTCCAGCCGTAGTTGTAGCACCACAAAGCATTTTCAACCTTTTTTCTGTCGGAAGGTGTAAAAATATCATCCGAGGCAACTACTCTCATCCACTTGTCAACATCTTCAGCAGTCGATACTACACTGCCTGCCGAAAACAGATAGGGATAATCTCCCTCTGCTTTCAGATATTTGTCATCATTATCCGAAACAAATCTCTCCTGCGCATAGGAATAACCCGTTTGATTATCTCTGCCGTCGCCTGCAAAAAAAGTATTTGTCATATTTGCGTAATCAAAGAAATATGTTTGCAGATATTCTCTGTATGTCATTCCGGAGAGCTGTTCTATTATAATACCTAAAAGATAATATGCCGAGTTTGAATATTTATAGACCTTTCCGGGATCGGTATATAATCCGTCATTGATTATGACATCTACTATAAATTTTTTCGCCTCGTCCTCACCCTTTGCGGCAGCCTTCAAATAATTGTCGAGTATCTCCTGAGTGCCCTCAATAGTAGTCATATAATCTCCCAGACCTGCTGTCATCTGCAAAAGCTGAGAAATAGTTACCTGCTTCAAAAACTCTGTGTCATACTCGGGGAAATACTTATCGAGAGTATCGTTAACATTGAGTTTGCCCTCTTTTTCAAGCATAAAAATTGCCGTACCCGTAAACTGCTTTGTGACTGAGCCTATCTGATAAACAGTATCATCACAGTTTTCGCCGCCTCGCCCGTTTGTACTGCCAAATGATTTTTCATATATTATCCTGTTGCCTGCCGAAAGAAGAATTGTTCCCGAAAAATCGGGATACTGAGATAATATCAGATCAGTATTATTTACAAGAGCGTCTATCTGAGACTGTGACAGAGTACAGGTAGAAGGCTCCTCGATCTGCGGCTTTTCCGTTTTAGGCGGCGCCTGATAATTAAACTCTACCTCTCCGCTTGATAATTCTTGTGATGAAACACTTTCTTCAGTCGATGCCTCTTCATTCCGAGCAACAATAAAGTTTAAATTATCTAAACACCCTGAAAGCATTATTGAAGCCGATAACGCACTTACTATAATTGCAGAAACACACTTTTTCATACATTTACCCCTATTTATTAACAAAATCACTTTAAACCAAATGTATTTTACCAAATATCATACAAATAGTCAAGTGTGCCTTCTAACAAAAAATAGCATACCCTAAAGCTTTTTTTGGCTTTAAGGTATGCATATATGCTGAAAATATCAAAAAACGAGAGATCAGAGCTCTTCAAGAGTTGCGTTTATATCTGTGGGAAGATCTTCTTTTGCTGAAGAGATAAGAAGAACAATAGCTGTGCTGAACTCTTCAGCAAGATAGTTGAGCTTGTTAACAAACTCTTTGAGCTGCTCGCCGTCGTTTCCGGCAATCTTAAAGGTAGAATCTACAAAGATGTCTGTAACGTCATAGTTGCTTGCGCAAATGCCGCTGAGCAAGCCGTAAAGAGCATCATAGCCCTTGATCTTGCACTCGTCGGAGTCGATCAAACGAGCCTTATGTGTGAGGTCATATGTGAGCTTTGAACCCTTCTCAACAACTACTACGCTGCCCTTTGAAGATTCAACTGCTGCGTTTGCCTCTTCGATCAATCTCTTTGTTTTTCCTGAACCTTTTCTGCCAATCAATAATGTAACCATTATTATCATTCCTTTCGATTTATTTTATCTGTAACACATTTATTTTAAAATTAACCGAGTCTTGCCTCAAGAGCTGCTCTTTCTTTATCATAACCCGGCTTGCCCAACAAAGCAAACATATTCTTCTTGTAGCTTTCTACACCGGGCTGATTGAACGGGTTAACTCCCAAAAGATAACCGCTGATAGCGCAAGCCTTTTCAAAGAAGTAGATCATATAGCCGAGTTCGGCTTCGTTCATCTCGGGTACATTGAGTACGATATTCGGAACACCGCCGTCATTGTGAGCAAGAATAGTACCCTCAAAAGCCTTGCGGTTTACATAAGACATTCCCTTGCCTGAAAGGAAATTAAGTCCGTCAATATCCTCTTCGATCTCCTCGATAATAAGCTCTTTCTTCGGCTTGTCAAAGGAAACTACTGTTTCAAAAAGGTTTCTTCTTCCCTCCTGGATATACTGTCCCATTGAGTGAAGATCTGTCGAGAATGTAACGGAAGCAGGGAAAATGCCCTTGTTGTCTTTGCCCTCGCTCTCGCCGAACAGCTGCTTATACCACTCAGACATCATAGTAAATGAAGGCTCGTATGATACAAGTATCTCTGTTGTATAGCCCTTTGCGTAAAGTACGTTTCTGATAGCTGCATATTTATAGCAGTCGTTTGTTTTGAGATCGGGGTTTGAAAGCTCTTCCATAGCCTTTGCAGCACCCTGCATAAGAGCGTCAACATCTGCGCCTGCAACTGCGATCGGCAAAAGACCTACTGCAGTAAGAACAGAATAGCGTCCGCCTACGTTATCCGGTACAACAAATGTTTCGTAACCCTCTGTATCTGCAAGCTTTTTGAGCGTGCCCTTTGCTTTATCTGTTGTACAGAAGATCCTCTCCTTTGCGCCCTCTTTGCCGTACTTCTTTTCAAGCATTTCTCTGAATACTCTGAAAGCGATAGCAGGCTCGGTAGTTGTTCCGGACTTAGAGATCATATTGATAGACACATCTCTGCCCTCGCAGATCTCTAAAAGCTCTGCCAGAGCGGTGGAGCTTATGCTGTTGCCTGTATAGTATATATCGGGTGTATCTTTTTTAAGTGCATTGTAGTTGGGCGACTTCAAAAACTCGATCGCAGCTCTTGCGCCGAGATATGAACCGCCGATACCGATAACAACAAAAACATCTGAATTGCCTTGTATTTTCTTTGCAGCAGCTTTTATGCGTGCAAACTCTTCTTTATCATATGCTTTCGGAAGATCAACCCAGCCGATAAAGTCATTGCCTGCACCTGTACCATCGGTAAGTGCGTCATGAGCAGCCTTGACCTGTACGGCTATGTTATCAAGCTCTTCTTCGTTCATAAAAGCGGATAAATACTTTGTATTTATATTTGTGGACATTAAAAGTTCCTCCTTATATACGACTATGAATATATTGTACAATATTCTGCAAATATTTTCAAGTGATTTTTCACTTTTTTATTATATTTCGTATTTTTCCTTTATCAGAGCCGTTTTATCTCACATATTCAGTAAAATGAGTATTCAAAAAAATAATACAATGCTGTATTCTTCCAAATTAGAAATTATACCTCACATTGTTAGAAACGCATTCAGCAGTATAAGAAAAACACCCTTAAAGTTTATCTTCTCTATTTCTTCTGCGGCACAAATCGGATACTCACCCAAAACAGTATCACCGCATTTATACAATATTCTTCCTACCTCCATACCTGTTATTACAGGCGCTTCTATGTCTTCTTTTATTTTGTACTGTGATGTTATATCGGATTCGCTGCCCTTTTCAAGCAGAAATTTTCCGTCAATTTCCGCTTTTACCGAAACTGTACTTTTCATACCGTTTGATACATCTACAAATTGCACTATATCTTCCGGTATCTGCACCGATACTGCGCTGTAATTTGCAAAGCCGTAATTCAGAAGGGCTGCCGCATCATTAAATCTGTCTGTGGTATTATCCGCACCGAGTACAACGGCTATCAAATGCATATCGTCACGCTTTGCAGTTGCTGATATGCAGCAGCCGGCAATACTTGTTGTACCCGTTTTAAGTCCTGTTATACCGTCATAGCTTTGCAGAAGTTTGTTTGTATTAACTATCTGAGTTGCGCCGTCACGCAGATAATCAAGCCAGATAGACGTAAACTCGAATACATCTTCATGCTTCATAAGCTCTCTTGACATCAGCGCAACGTCATATGCGCTTGTCAAGTGACCGTCTTCATCAAGACCGTTGCAGTTTTTAAATACAGTATCCTTCATACCAAGCTGTTTTGCTTTTTCGTTCATGCTCTTTACAAAGGACTGTTCGCTTCCGCTTACAAATTCTGCCATTGCAACAGAGGCGTCATTTGCAGAGGCTACTGCGATCGCCTTTATCAGGTCACGCACAGTCATTTGCTCGCCCTCGACAAGCCAAATGTCCGAACCGCCTGCCGCTGCCGCAAAAGGTGACGCTGTTACTATTGAATCATAGCTTATCTTGCCCGACTCCAACGCTTCAAATATCAGACATAATGTCATTATTTTTGTAACGGACGCACACGCTCGTTTTTCGTGGGCATTCTTAGCAAATATTACCCTTCCTGTTTCCTGCTCCATCAGCAGGGCAGACGGTGCGGAAACCTCTAATTTTTCCTCGCCCGATACAGACAAAGATATTCCGTAAACTGCAAGATACAATACAAGAATACAAGATATAATTTTTTTATACATAGCCTGCCTCCTATAAGTTGTACTCTATGTATATGCAAAAAAGCCGGGAACATTACGCTCCCGGCAATGATCTGCTTACGCTTTTATTTTTTCGTACCTTTCTTTCATCACGACAGAAAGCATTATACTTTCCGGGTCATAATCGTGTTCCGTTATCATCTTAAAGAGCTTTGGCGACGCACCGCTTACAAGAGCGACGCCCTGCTCGTTTTTGGTAACCGGTACTTGATTGTTTCTTGCGTTTACATTCCAGAAAACAACCTGCGGCAGCTTGTAGCCATTCTTTTCAAACAGCTCCTTTGCATACTCGAAATTTGTTGTATCAGCGTCCTGAGTACAGCGGTTGAACTCCATATCCGATACAATATAAATTGTAGAGGGCAGCTCGCTTTGAGGAACTTTGTTTTTGAGCGCTGTATTGAGTATAAGCTCAAACACTGCTTGTATGTTCGTGTCGGCAACTTCATTATAACTCATACAGTAGTAGATCTTTTCTGCAATGTCGCTGCCTTTTATCTCTACAAGCTTTGGCTTTGTTGAAAATGTGATGAAGTGATTGTTGAATGCGCCCTTGTTTCTCTCGGCAAAGTATAAGCCCAGCGAGATCGCAACGTCAATAGGAGCAGGATCGCCTCCGTACATAGAGCCGGAGCCGTCAACCACAACAATTGAGTTTTCGTTGTTGGTATAGTCGTCCAGTGCGTTCCAGGTAGTATTCAGAACCTGTCTTTCCTCTGCGGTCAACGCACTGCCCACTTTACTCATATCCGGTGTGTCTGTTCTGCTGTAATACCAGTCCATAACAAGATTAAGGTTTCGTATAACAGGGTGTACTATATCGTATGGTGTAAGTGTGCCCGTGTGCATTTTTACCTCGCCCTTTGAAACGCTTTCCAGGAAAGCTGTATATCTCTCTTCATCATTTCTGTAAAAGGCTTTTCTGTATTTGAGCATTGCCTTTGACGGCTGTGACGAATAATCGAAGGTATAATCCGACTTGCGCAGTCTGTTCTCGATTATATCTGTATATTTACGCAGGCTTGAAAGAGTTTTGCGGTACTCTGCGTCATTCATACCCAAAGCCTTAGCTATTCTCTTAGCGTCTGCGACTGTTTTTCTGTTTGACGCATTAACAGACGGCAGCCACTTTGCAAGCAGAGAAACAGGTTCGCCGTTGAGCATAGCGACAAAATCTTTGTCAAGCTGTGTTTTTATAAGAGAAACTGCGTCTTGCTCACACGGTGTATGAAGAAGTGACAATAGATCGTCATATCTGCCGTACTCTGCGATATACGCAATATTCTTTCTTACCGACTCGCTCTTATAGCTTGCAAGCCAATTGAGAATTACTCTGAATATTCTTCTCTCGCCCATACCCTCTCGAACATCTCTTGTGAAGAAGAGAAGCTTCATTGCTATGTCGGGGTTTTCGGCATATGCTCTGAGAAAAAGTGTGATTAAATCGTCGTCCTCCGAGTAACGCTTTCCGCCTATCAGTGCGAAAAAGTCAACACATTCAGACAATGTGCTTTGAAGTGTTGCTGCGCCGTTTTCGGTGTAGGTTTTGTTTGTTTCATTCTTTAAATACTCCAACATAATAAGAGCCTCCCTTTAATTTATAGTAAACGACATAACTTTTGACCTAATGAACAATTTGTAAAGTGGAATTTGGAATACAGACCGTGCAAAAACCAACAATTTAGTTTTCGGTCAAGCCTTTTTCAAAAGGCTTGCGGGGTGCAGGGGCAGAGCCCCGACCGCCGGAGGCACGCTCCAGCCCTTTTAGGGGTGAATTTCAAAAACAGTCCTGCGGACTGTGTTTGGAAGAGGGGCATTTTGGCAGAAAATGCCCCTAAGTATGATTTTGAGCCAAAGTTGCCCCGCCGCTCCAA
>JAFOMO010000014.1 GCA_017418905.1 Clostridia bacterium
GAAAAAAAGGAAGTCTGTTATTGTTTGACTTCCTCTCTCTTTCAGCGTGCCAAAAGGGATTCGCCCAAAGGCTGCGCCTTTGATTGCTCACGCTGAAGCGTTCGCAGCTTTTTTCTAAAAACTTTCCCCCGGAACGTTTTCTTAACGCAAAAACCCTCTCGGGTTCGAATCCCACAAACTTTATAGAAAAAAAGGAAGTCTGTTATTGTTTGACTTCCTCTCTCTTTCAGCGTGCCAAAAGGGATTCGAACCCCCGACCTTTCGCTTAGGAGGCGAACGCTCTATCCTACTGAGCTATTGGCACAATTATTCTGTTTGCTTGATTATAATATCATATATCGGTCAAAATGTCAATACAAAATCATACAACAAAAACACCTGCCGCATCATTGCTTGATCCGTAAACAGTGAAGCGACAGGTGTATTAATATTTGATAAAATCTATTAATCTACCTTAATAAACGCACAGCTTATTGCAGGCATTGTTATTACATTGCCCTCGAGAACAATGTCATCATGTGTTGCAAGTGTGATCTCTCTGTCTGCAAATGTATAAGGTATAATTACCGAGTTTTCTTTGTTCTCGGAGTTGAATATACAAATAACTCTGCAATTGTCGTCATAGCGGATATACGACATAATATTGCCCATGCAGAACTCGTCTTTAAACTCGCCGTTGTTAAAGCAGGAGCATGACTTGCGGAAATTCGCAAGCTTTTTGTGCCACTCGATAAGAGATGCGTCTTCTTTGCCCCACGGATATGTAGAACGGTTGAACGGGTCTTTGTAGCCTTCAACACCTGCCTCGTCACCGTAATATACACACGGGAAACCCGGAAGTGTGAACATAAGACCTGCTGCAAGACGCATTAAACGCAGACCGTACTCTCTCTGTTCGGGGGTCATTTTTGTCTGATACTGAAATTGACGGTCACGGCCGTTGAGCGGTTCTCCTGCAAGCAGTGTGAGAGTTCTCTCGGTGTCGTGAGTTGTAACGAAGTTCATAAGGTTCTTTATTACGGGACGGGGATAGTTCTCTAAAATGCAGAGTATACCCTCCATAATGTGGAATGCGTCTATTCCTCTGAGGTACTCCAGTATAGCTGAACGGAACGGATAGTTCATTACCGTGTCAAGCTGATCTCCGAGTAAGAACTTTCTTCTTGAACCGTAGCTTTCTTTGTTTGAAGCGTCCTCCCAGACCTCGCCTATTACAATTGCGTTCTCGTCCTCAGCCTTAGCAGCCTTGCGGAGATTTTCTATAAATACGTCGGGCAGCTCGTCTGCAACGTCTAATCTCCAGCCGCTGTTGCCTGCCTTTATCCATTTGCGGATAATACCGTTCTCGCCGTTGATGTACTCGTTGTACCCGGGATCGTCCTCTCTCGTATTCGGCAGAGTGTCAAAGCCCCACCATGAATTATAGCCGTAAGGCCAGTTGTTGAAATCGTACCAACTGAAATACGGCGATTCCTTAGAGTTGAATGCGCCGACTGTCTTATATCTTCCCGAACGGTTGAAATATTTGCTGTCGCTGCCTGTGTGCGAGAATACACCGTCGTTGATGATGTGTATTCCTCTCTTTTTAGCCTCTGCGCACAGCTCCTTGAAGTCCTCCTCTGTGCCGAGCAGCGGGTCTATATCCTCATAGCTTGCCGTGTCATAGCGGTGGTTTGAGTATGCTTCGAATATCGGGTTTAAATATATGCAGGTAACGCCCAGCTCTTCAAGATAATCAAGCTTCTGCATAATGCCCTTCAAGTCGCCCTCAAAAAAGTCTGTGTTTGTGATGATACCGTTTTTGTTCGGACGCCATTCGGGTGTTTCATCCCAGCTATTGTGGTACTCTCTGTCCTCTCTGCCTTCACGCTTGCTCTCACCCGAAAAATAAAATCTGTCGGGGAAGATCTGATACATTACGCCGCCCGGCATCCAGTCGGGAGTATCAAAGCCCTTTGCGTAGCAGGTGAGCTGCCAAGAGTAAATTATGTTGTAGTCAATGCGTGCGTTGCTGCCGAAATCTCTTACAAGATACCTGATACCGTCTGCCGTATCAAGCTGGAATGTGTACCAATAAAGACCTCTCTTATTGGGTGTGAAGTCGCACTCCCAGATCTCGCATTCATCGGCAGCGCCGCCCCAGAGCATTGTATAATTGTCTCTCTTGCTGTTTCGGCTCTCGTCAATGACAATAAGGTGAGTTTTACTGCACTTTAAGTAAAGAGGTACTTTGATCTTGAAGTGTACGTTTGTGTTTTCTTCTACCGCACCCATGGGAGTGCGGTAAAAAGGATTTCTCGAACAAAAAATCTGATCCATAATCATACTTCCCTTACATGGGGTGTTCCCCTTATTTTTGCAGCCGTGCTGCTCTCTTTCTATAATTACCTTTTTATCATGTAAAAGTATAAATTTTATCAATATATATATTAATACGCAGAAATAAAGTTGTCAAGTCTTACTCGTTTACAGACTGTTAAAAAAACAACGTATGTTTTTTTAAAATTTTGCGTAAAATTCCTTTATAATTCCCAATAATCATTATTAATTTATATAACATAGCATTTGAGAACTTTTCTATATCAATTGTATGATAGCAGTGCAAAAATATAACTAATTTTTTTGTAATTAATTTTATAATATTTTTACATTTAAGTTTTAAAATCAATTGAAATTTTTCTTGTTATATGCTATTCTATATATATAAAGAAATAAAGAAAAGAAAACGGAAAGCAGAGGCATTTTAAAACTATGAGTAAAAAGAACACGAAAGGAAAATCAACCTCCGCCAAAAAAACTAAGAAGAAGAAAAAAGGCTCGGGTGCGGCTTTAATTGCGGTGCTTGTTTTTTTGCTGCTGTTAATAGTAGGCTATGGTTCGGCAGGCTATTATTTTTCAACACATTTCTTGCCGGGAACAAGGCTTAATGATGTGAATGTGTCGCTCAAAAGCGTAAACGAGGCAAGAGAGCTTATCCGTGCGACAACAGACGGATACAAGGTAACTCTTGCAGAGCAGGAAAACAAGAGCGAAACGATAAAAGGTCATGACATAGGCTTTGAGGCTGTGATCTCTGATGATTTTAACAAGCTTGTTAACATTTCATCGGGTATGGCGTGGGCTTTCAGACTGTTTGAGGATAACGACATTACTTTAGACGAGAATATAATATCATATAAGTATGACAATGATCTTCTTGACAGCGAGATAGATAAGCTTGATTGTGTTGCTCCCGATTATCCCGTTGAGGCAAAGGACGCAGAGCTCGTTCTTATGGACGGAGTGTTCAAAATTATCCCCGAAGAGGAAAGCAACGTCGCAGACAGAGGCAAGCTCGGTGACGAGATAAGAGATGCATTGGAGTCTCGCAGTGACAGTGTCGATCTGTGCGAAAAAAAGCTTTATAAGCAGCCCAAGGTTTTTGCGAACGATCCCGATCTTGCCGCACGCAAAAACGCCTGTGACGAAATTGCAGATATGACTATAACACTTAAATTCGGTACAAACGAAGAAGTCGCAGACGTAGAAACTATTGCAAAATGGATAGACGTAAAGGCTCAGGGTGACGGCACATATGCGCTTGAAACAAAAGAGGACGCTGTTGCCGAGTATGTTAAGCATATCGCAGAAACATATAATACCTTTGATTCTCCGAAGCTTTTTGTAACTCACGAGGGTGAAAGCATAGAGATACCTGTAAGCTATTACGGCTGGCTGCTTGATGATGAATATGCTGTCGAAGAGCTTAAAAAGATAGTAGAGGCAAAGAAGTCTGTTGAGTTAGACCTTACAGACAGAAGCGAAGAAAGCGACAAATGGTGGATCAGAGTTGCAGTTGCATATGATGTAAACAAGTATTACGGTAATACATATGCCGAGGTAAGCATTGCGCAGCAGCATATGTGGATGTATGTTGACGGCAAAGTAGCCCTTGAATCGGACGTTGTAACGGGAAATCCGAGTTACGGAAACGATACGCCGAAGGGTGCGTTCAGACTTATATATCAGGAGAGAAACGCAACATTGAGAGGTCCGGGATATTCCACGCAGGTTGCATATTGGATGGTATTTGCAGATGACGTAGGTTTCCATGATGCAACATGGCAGCCGTATTTCGGCGGCGATCTGTATACCTGGAACGGCTCACACGGCTGTGTTAATATGCCTCTTGATAAGGCAGGAGAGCTGTTCGAGCTTGTTTATCCCGGAATGGCAGTATTTGTATATTGATTTTATACATATTGTTTAAAATGTAATTGTATTATTAATAAGAGTTTGAAAAAAATACTCTTGAAATTATCGTGTAATTGTGATAAAATAGTATAAGAAATCATTATTAAAGTTAGGAGTGGGAAGTTATAGACCCGCTCCTATTTTATTTTGTATTGCGAGGTGTGTATAAATGGCAAAGAATAAGGGCGGAAACACGGCAGAAGCAGTTACAAAGCTTGTTGAGCCGATAGTACAAGAATTTGGTCTGAGGCTTTGGGACGTCCGTTATGTCAAAGAGGGCGCAATGTGGTATCTCAGAATATATATAGACAGCGATGAGGGCATAACGATAGACGACTGTGAAAAGGTGAGCCGCGCAATAGATGAACCGCTTGACAGACTTGACCCGATAGACGGAGAATACTGTTTAGAGGTATGTTCCCCGGGGGTAGAAAGAGAGCTTATTCGTGACGAGCATTTCGCTGAATTTATCGGCGCAGATGTTATGATAAAGATGATACGTCCCATTGAGGGAATAGGCAAAGAGTTCAACGGTAAGTTAAAGGCTTACGATAAAGGCGAGGTAACAATTGAAGATCACAGCGCAGAAAACGAAGTGACCTTTAATAAAAAAGAGGCAGTCTATATCAAGCTTGATGATTTTGAATAGTCTGTTTTGAAAGTGGAATTTAATTAAAAGTGGAAAGCGTAAATAATGAATAATCAAAACTCCACACTAACATCTCAAAACTAAAGAACTCTTAACTCTTAAAACAAAAAAACTCAGCATTAGAGTATTGGTTAGAACCAACGAATAGAAAGGATGATCAAAAAAATGGCTAAGAAGAATGCAAAGCCCGAGTACGATTATGATATGTTTGAGGCATTGACAGAAATAGCAAGTACAAAGGGAATACCGAGTGCAGTGCTTATCGAGAATATCAAAAATTCTATCAGAAAAGCCTGTAAGACATATTTTGATAATGATGACGTAGAGTTCGGTGACTCCGGTATATACAGCAGTGATGATAGCTCCGATACAGTTTTAGATGAAAAAGCAGAGGCTGAAAAAATTCGTGCGTTTACCGCAAGTCTTAAAACTATCAAGATCAAGAAAACCGTTGTTGAAAGAGTTACCAAACCGAATAAAGAGATATTCGACTGGGCTGCAAGAGAAATATACCCCAACGCAAGACTGGGAGACAGAGTTGCAGTTCCCGTTGACTTAAAGCAAATGGGAAGAATTTCCGTTCAGAATGCGAAGAGCGTATTCCGTCAAGGTGTGAGAGATAAAGAAAGAGAGATCGCTCTCAAAGAGTTTAAAGAAAAAGAGAGACAGATCGTTTCGGCAACAGTTGTAAACATTGACGAGAAAACAGAGAATGCTACCATTAAGATAGGAAAGTCTACCGCTACTCTTACAAAGGCAGAGCAGGCAGGCTTGAAGGACCTCAAAGAGGGCGACGTTGTAAAGGTATATATTGCAGAGTTCAAAGAGAACGATCCCGAGCAGGAAATGATGCCGAGAAAGGGCAAGGGCAAAAATAAGAACAAGGGTCCGAAGGCAATCATCAGCAGAACATCAGAGGACTTTATCAAGCAGCTTTTTGATGATGAAGTACCCGAGGTACACGAGGGTGTTGTTCAGATCAAGAAGGTTGCAAGAGAACCCGGCTCACGTTCAAAAATGGCAGTTCTCAGCACGATGGAACACGTTGACGCAGTAGGTGCTTGTATCGGTAAAGAGGGTATAAGGATCAAAAACGTGACAAAAGAACTCGGTGACGAAAAAATTGATATTGTTGAGTATAAAGAAGATCCCAAAGAGTATATTGAAGAGGCTTTGAAGCCTGCGACAATCATCAGCGTTACCGTTAACGAAGAAGAAAAGAAATGCCGTGTTATCGTACCCGACGATAAGTTATCACTTGCTATCGGTCCTAAGGGACAAAATGCAAAGCTTGCCGCCAAGCTTACAGGGTATAAAATAGATATTAAATCCGAGAGCGATCCCATTGATGATGAACCGAAGGAGCAGCTTATAGCCGAAGAAAACGAAAGCCCGGAAGAAACAATTGATGAGCTTGTGAGCGATGTTGTATCACAGGAGGATACAGCCGTTATCGAAGAAACAGCAGTATCAGAAGAGACTGCCGAGCAAATTTGAAAGGCGGAAATGCTGTGGTAAAAAAGAAAATACCTATGCGTAAATGCACAGGCTGCGGTGAAATGAAACCTAAAAAAGAGCTGATACGCATTGTGAAGGCTCCCGAGAAAACAGACGAAAACGGGAATGTTTCGGGAGATGCAGATATTTCGGTAGATCTTACAGGAAAGAAACAGGGCAGAGGCGCATATATTTGCCGTAATGCAGAATGTTTGCAAAAAGCCGAAAAAGCACACAGGCTTGAAAAGTCGTTTTCGTGTAAGATCTCGCAGGAGATATATGCAAAGCTTGCAAAGGAGTTAGGCGAAAATGGATAAAAAAGTAACAGGCTTTCTGGGACTTATCCGACGAGCAGGAAAGCTTGTTATAGGCTGTGATCCCGTTGTGCAGTCTATGGCAGACGGAAAGTCAAAGCTTGTTGTAATGGCAAGCGATATTTCGGCTAATACAAAAAAAGTAATTTTGAGAAATAACGAGTTATACAACGTAAAGCTTGTTACTCTGCCTATCTCAAAAGAAGAGCTTAGTATTGCCGTGGGAAAATCGGCAGCGGTGATCTCAGTTGAAGATGAGGGCTTTGCCGCAGGGCTGCTTAAAAAAATCGCCGCTGATAAAGGAGGAATAACTGATGATAAAGTATAAAATAACCGAATTGGCTAAAGACCTTAACGTCAAGCCAAAGGATATTCTTAATCTTATGAAAAGCTATGAACACGAGGGCTCAAAAAAGAAAAATTCGCAGTCATCTTTGACTGAAGATGAACTCAATTTCGTGTTCGATCACTATACAAAACGATCTGTTGTTGAGGATCTCGACGCTTATTTGTCTGATAAAAAGACAGCCGCACAGGTTCAGCCGAAGGTCGAGAGTACCGCAAAGGAACAGCCGAAGGTCGAGAGTACCGCAAAGGAACAGCCGAAGGCAGAGAGTACCCCGAAGGAACAGCCGAAGGCGGAGAGTACCGCAAAGGAACAGCCGAAGGCAGAGAGTACCC
>JAFOMO010000165.1 GCA_017418905.1 Clostridia bacterium
GGAGACCCGCACCCCTTAGCCGCCGGAGGCACGCTCCAGCCCTTTTAGGGGTGAATTTCAAAAACAGTCCTGCGGACTGTTTTTGGAAGAGGGGCATTTTGGCAGAAAATGCCCCTTACTTCCGTCTAAAACAAAAGGTCCCCCACCGCTCCAAGGCGGCGCAATAAAGTATGCATTAAACAAACTTTACTTTTTGCACAGTCTGCATTATTAATTTTCCATTAGTTAATAATATTTATGCCGAAGATTGATAAAAATATACTTTTAAAATAAAAAAAGACTTATGCTATTATAATGATATATATATAGTTATGTGTAATCGAGATCTGTTCCTTTATAAATCGAAAATTATTGGTCGAGCAAAACAGTATGCCGCCCTTTAGGGCGGGAGAGTCGATGGCGAAGTCCTCGACGTTAATTCCCCCTTCCGCCAATGGGGCGGAAGGGGGTTAGTGGGGCGAGTGATAAGGGAAATATATAAACTGAGTTTCGGTGTAATGAAATACAAATACCATACCGCCCGATCGGGAAGTATGGTATTTGTATTTCATATTATTGATTAAATTCTCGACATAATGATCTCAACCATTTCTCCGACATCCTTCATAGTCGAAACCTCGCCCATTTTAAACTTAATGCCAAATTCGTCCTCTACTGCGGCAATAAGATTGATGTGTTCAAGGCTGTCCCAGTCGTCAATGTCGTCTGCTGTTGTGAGGTCGTCAACCTCGATAGAATCATCATCAAATACATCTCTGAATACTTCGTTAAGTCTTTCATAAATCTCTTCTTCTGTCATTGTTGATTACTCCTTACTGTTCGCTGTTCGGGTGTACCGAAATAACGTGATTTTTATTCTCATAGCCTGCAATATCTAACTGCCAGACTGTATTGCCGTTTTCGTCCTCGCTTATCTTGTCAAAGCCGAAGGTCTTGTAAAGCTCTCTTACCATATTGTTTTTAGCTGTCGGGTAATAATAGCCCCTGATCGTTTCAATGTTCTGCTCTCTGCACTTCTGAACAAGAGTGTCGAGCATTGCAAACTCCATATCTCTCTTTAACACACGGCAGCTCATAAGCCACAAGTCCATATTAAGAACAGAGCCGTCCTTTTTGCCGATAACTACCGACACAACGCCGTTATCTCCGAATTTGTCGGTAAGCTTGCCGTATAGTCTTATATACTCATCGCTTGCGAATACTGCCTCCATTTCGGCAGGTGTATATCGCTTTGTTGTTACGTTGAACTGGTTGCTCTTGTTTGAAAGCTGAGTTATACGCTGTATATACATCGGGATAAAGTCATCTATTACTGCGTTCATATCAAGGCTTAACAGATAGTCTGAATAATTCTCGAATGACGCAGACATTGACGCCCGCTGTACATTCGCCTTGTACATCTCGTTGCGCTTGAGATCGTCCTCACTGAATGTTGTCACTTCGAAAAATCCGCTTCTGTCGAGTGTCTGTATATAGTTCTCCACACCGTCCATAACGGGTGCTTTTACTCCCGGAAGCTGTGCCTTGACTATCTCTCTTTCTGCCGGATTGTCGTCAACAAATACGATAGACTCGGGCAGAATATTTAGCTCGCTTGCAGTTTCGGCAATGTTTCTGTCTTTATTCTCCCAGTTTGCTTTTATGATGATGAAATCCTCGGGCTTTAATGCGCCCTCGGGGTGTTTAAGTCCTGCCAAAGCGTTTTCTTCGTCATTCTTCGAGCATACTGTAAGAAGTATTCCCAGATCTTTATGAGCCTTTATATAATTCTGAAATTCATAGTAGCTTTGCGCAACTCCTGTCTCCTGTCCTATCTGAATGTGTTCCACACCGTCGTCACCGACAACTCCGCCCCAGAGCGTATTATCAAGATCGAGCGCAAGAGCTTTTTTATTCTTTCCGAAAACAGACTTGATTATATTTGAGGTATTATACGCAAACTCGGGAATAGCCTCAAAGCAGAGAGCATATTTGTACATATTCCAGTAAAGCGGATTTGACCATTCCTTTAGTCCGTAGCCTGCGGAGATATAGTTTATATCGTTAATATAAAAGCTTCCGTTATTTTGGCTGTACTCATAAAACATTGAGTTCAGTCTGTTTATAAAGTTTGATCTTCCCCGATAGTCCGAACAGTCTTTATTGCCAAGAAGTCTGAAAAGCGGAAGTTCAAAGTTGTTTTGTATAATAGGGCAGTTAAAACGGCTTTGCAGTGCCTGCCACATCTGCTTGAAGCGGTCAAACTCCTTGTCAAGCATAGCCTTGACTGTTTCGGGGGAGTCTGTCATTTGCGGATATTCGGTAATATTTCTGTTTGTGGTGTGTATGAATACTATATCGGGTTCAAAGCCTGCAAGCTCTTCACTCGGGAACATTGCGTCCTGCCAGTACTGAGCGTATTCAGACTGATAAAACTCGGGTTCAATGCCTGCGTCAAGCAGAAAAAGCTCTGTAATAGCTATAATATCGTTAGTTGTAGAGCCGCCGAGAACGGCTATTTTCTTTTTAAGCCTTGTTGTACCGTCCGACAAAAGCACACGTTTTAAAGACTTGCGTTTTTTTATTATATACGCCGAATCAAAGGGATATTCAAGTTCTTTCATAAATTCACCTCAATATTCTTCTTCATAATACTGATTGTCGCCGTAATCTTCATATTCGCCGTTATCGTTGCCGTAATCGTTGTTGTCGTCATTTTCATAGTAGTCGTTATTGTCATTTTCCTGTTCGGGTTCGCTTGATACCTCTTCTTCCGGCTCAGACGGTTCTTCATCCTCGGGTTCTTCCGATACAACGGCAGGTGTACTTGATCTTGTTCTGAGGTTTTCGAGATTGTTTGCGTTTGTGCCGACTGCGGAGTACGAACACATTGTAAAGAGAAGATCGGTAACATTTTCGTCGTGTATGAAGTCTACAAGATTAAGCTCGAAATAGCGCATATCTACAACGTATATTGCTTCAAAGGAGCTTGTATAGAACGGTATTTCTGCGTTTCCGTAGCTGTCCTTTACAACACAAAGTCTGCGTCCGTTCTTAACGTCTGTGGTGATCTTTGTAACATATCCGTCACCGCCCATATATGTCATATAAAGGCTTGACGTATCGCCTATATACTGCAATAATGCGCCTTCGTGACTGAAACCGTAAGCCTGAGTGTAATACTCCGTCTTATAAGTGTTTGACGGCTCGTAGTATATAAAATCTTCGGGATCGTTCAGAAGATCGGCATTATTGTCGGTAAACGTGTACATAGTGCCTACATAGCCCTCAATAGACTTCTTGTTGTACTTTGATATATCGGGGAACGGTACTCCTGCTTCTTTTGCAAAGGTCTGAGCGGCATAATATGCGCCGAGAGACATCCAGTGATGATCTGTTCTTGTATAAATGTTCTCTTTGGTGTGCTTTGCGAGTACGGGGCAGATATTAATGCCCGTTACGCCCGATAGCTTGTTGTTGATATTTACAATATCGTTCTCCTGACTTGCGTTGTAGTCGGTGAAATTCTTTGGCGTATAAAATTCGCTTGCGGTAGGTGCAACCATTGAGTACACACGCACACCGGGAAGATCGTCTGCAAAGCTGTTGAGAGAATTTATATAGGCAGAGCCGGAACCGCCGCCGTACATAGACATTGCACGGTAATGCCCGTCCTGATAGACTACAATAGAACCGTTTGTAAATACTCCGTCTGCAATTTCCTGTCCTTTTGGTTTTTCCTCTTCTGTATCTGTGTCGGAGCTTTTCTTTTTGTCTGTATCTGTGTCTTTCTTTTTGTCTTTGTCTGTATCCTTTTTATCTTTATCGCTGCCTTGCTTTGCAGATGTTGTCTGTGATGTGGCTGCTGTGGTGTTTTTATCGTCTGTATTATTGCCTGTCGGCTGAGTATCGTTATTGCTGCTGTTATTGACAACATACATCTGACCCGACACCTGAACATTGTTGTATTTGATACCCAGAAACTTATTAAGACGGCTTGCAGCCTGTTTGAGAGAATCTCTGTACGGTACTGTGTCGTCAAAATAATTCTTTATACCGTCTGTGTATTCGCCGCTCCAGTAGCTTTCCCACGAAAATTCGGGGAACTTTGCAAGCTCTCTCTTCTCTATGTTCGAGATAGTGGAGCGAGGCATTACAAGCATACATATAACTATCGCCGCATATACGGGAACTATAACCGTTATGCTTGCCAATCTGAACCAAAATTTAGTATCGGTTTTTTCACGGCGTTTTTCAGAGACGGAGCTATCGACAGATCTGTTTATCTTTTTTGCGCTGTCGTCTTTTGCTTTTTTGTGTTTTGCCATAGAAACTCACTCCTTATCTTAGAATCTGAAATACAAGAACGGATTGCTTGTAGCGTCAACAAGCATAAGACTGCAAACAACAAGCAGACCCAAGCAATAAACAAGCTTGCATACCTGACCTACTGCGATAGTTGCTTTTGATTTTTCGGTAAGCTTTTGTATAAGCGAGCTTATGGGGAAGCAAGCAATAATTGCAGCGGCTATAAGGAAACAGTTGTTTACCATAGATGTTACTGCTATTGTGTCTGTAAGTGTGTTGTGATTTGCGCCTACCAAATTTTTGAAGAAGTCGCCGAGCTGATGAAAATCTTCAAAGTAGAATATACCGAAACCGATAATAATAACTATCTTGCTGTATATATGAGTTATTACGGAAGGTATCGCCTTCATTCTCTTTTTGCCCAAAAGCTGTTCTATGAGTATGAATACACCGAAGTACAGACCCCATATAATGTAGTTCCATGACGCACCGTGCCAAAGACCTGTGCTGAACCATACCAGAAACAGATTGAGGTATACTCTTCTTTTGCCGCCTATGGGAACATATAAAAGATAATCTCTGAAGAAAGAGCCGAGCGAGATATGCCACCTCTGCCAAAATTCTGCTATATTACGGCAGATAAAGGGGTGACGGAAGTTTTCGTTGAAGTGGAAGCCGAATATTCTGCCCAAGCCAATAGCCATATCGGAATAACCGCTGAAATCGAAATATACATACATAGCATATACGATAACGGTATACCAGGTACCGAGAACGGAAAGCCCTGTTATATCGTCGGTGAAGAAGGCTTCAACGATAGTCCACAGATTATTTGCAAGTATTACCTTTTTCGCAAGACCTATCATAAAGCGGCATGCGCCCTCGCTTAAATCGGTAATGGTAGTTTTTCTGTCGGTTATCTCCATTTCGATCACGCTGTATCTTACAATAGGACCTGCAATAAGCTGAGGGAACAGCGATACGAAAAGCAAGAAACGGAAGTAATTCTTCTGCACCTTGACCTGATCCCAGTAGCAGTCAAGTATATATGAGATAATCTGAAACGTATAGAAGCTTATTCCTATCGGTAGAGTGATGTTCGGCACGGGAATATTTACACCCGGTATAAGATTCAGGTTTTCTGTGATAAAGCCTAAATATTTGAAAACCATAAGCATTCCCAGGCTGTATACAAGCGAAGCTGCAACGGCTAATTTGCCGAGCTTATCGTTTCTGTGCTTGTCTATTGCAAGACCTAAAAGCCAGTTGACTATTGTACTTAGTATCAGCAAAAAAACGACAGCAGGCTCACCCCAGGCATAAAACAGCAGTGAGAATATTATTAAAACTGCGTTGCGGTATTTAATGTTCTTAATCACAAAATACGATATAAGACACAGCGGCAGAAATATATATAAAAAAAACAGATCTGCAAAAACCATACGTTTCCTCTTTTCTAAAAATAGTTCTTTTTCTATTATAGTACAACGTTCTCGAAAATGCAACAAAATTGATGTTTTTTTGTAACAAAAGTTTAAGATTGTAATAATATATTATTTATTTCTTTGTCTGTTAAAAAAATTAAAAAATATGCATTAATTTGTTTTGAAAAAATTATGTGATTGTGCGAATTGTTACGAATTTTATTAATAGATGTCAAATTTGCAATAATTTATATTGTATTTACGGCGGTTTTATATTATACTAATATTGTGATGATGTTTTTGTATAATAAACTTTTTATCTACATACGGTGTATACCGCATGAAAGGAATAACGATATGAGTAATTATTCACACAGAGGCTACGAACACAGAACAGGCGGTTACAGCCGCAGGCGGCATAAGTCGTCGGGCTTTAAGCATAAGAATACGGGTAAAAATATAATAAGGACTTTAGTCGCTGTAATATGTACAGCAGCAGTAATAGCACTGATATTTGTATTCTTCAAGTATCTGAAGCCTTTTGTTACCTCGTTTGTCGGTGATAGCAATGAAGTAACAGCAACCATAGACACCGCAACAGCCGATACAGCCGATCATGCGCAGGGCTATTACGATATAGTTGATAACAAAGTGTTTGTGTCGCAGGGGTCTGCGTATCTTATGTTCAAGGGGCTTGCAAACACTGCGCTCAATTATACCGCAGTAATGAACAGCATTGCGACCTCGGTAGGAGATGAAACAGAGATATACAATATCGTGATACCCACAAACACTGAGTTCGGACTTGAACCGCAGTACAGAAAAGGCTCAAATCCTCAGAAGGATAATTTAAATTTTATTGCTCACGGTCTTATGGACAGGGTGAATTTTGTTGATATATATGATACTCTCGACAGTCACAAAAGCGAGTATATATATTACCGTACAGATGAGAATTTAACATCTCTCGGTGCTTATTATGCTTACCTGGAATATATGAATTATACTCAGACAGATGATACTCCGTCAAAGAAAGTATATTCTCTCGATACGCTTGCAAAGAAAAAGGGCAGCATAAGACGCTTTGAGGGTGATCTGCTCAAACGCACCATTGACCCCTCTGTTCAGCCTCACGGAAATCAGGAGCTTTTCAACAATGCAGATACCATTGATTTTTACAAGCTGCCTGTAAATTACAACAGCTATATAGTAGATCTGCAAACGGGAGATTACAAAGAGAAAGACTTGTTTACAACAGAGAATGTAGGAGAAGATCCTTTGAGTGTATTTCCGGCGAGAAATACTCCGCTAATGGTCATGTATGATCTCGAAACAAAAAGCAAGGATAAGCTGCTTATAGTAAAGGACAGGTACGCAGAGCCTATGATCGGTTATCTTATACCGGGCTGCGGAGAGGTACACGTTGCAGATGTACAGCTGTACACGGGCAGTCTTAGCGAGTACGTAATTAAGAACGATATAACAAGAGTGCTGATAATAAACGGTATAGGAAACGCAAACAATGCGCTGTACTGTCAACAGCTCAAAGACTTATTCAACAGCAGCAGACAAGCTCAGGCGCAAACCGCTGATTAAGGAACTGTGCAGAAATAACTTGTGCATTTATGCTTGTCTAATTCGTCCTGTGTGTCGTTGCAATACCTTGAAATACGACAGTATTCCTGCGGCATTGCGCCTAACACAGAACAAATTATTCTGCGCCTAAATTGCACAAC
>JAFOMO010000166.1 GCA_017418905.1 Clostridia bacterium
CATTATACGGTTGCCGAATGCAAGACGTTCGGGCGAATCGTGATTGCCGCTTATAATATAAACCTGGAGTTCTCTTTTTGCAAGCTTGACAAGGAAATCATCAAACAATTCCACTGCTTCGCCCGAGGGTACAGATTTGTCGTAAACGTCACCTGCAATTATTATGCCGTTCGGTTTTTCATTGTCGATAATATGCAGAATTTCCTTTAGAATGTATTCCTGATCTTCGATAAGTGAAAATTCGTTTAATCGCTTACCTAAATGTAAGTCTGAAAGATGTATAAGTTTCATAATATTGCTCCTTTGTTCTTTTTTATCATATATCAATTATATTATAATGTATGTACTAAAAAAAGTACAGAGTATTGAAAAAAATAGTACAAATAAAAAAATATCGTATTGACACTTTTATAAAATAAAGCTAAAATTTTATTATAGGGAGATGTATGTTATGAAAGAAATAAAAATAAATATAAAATCCGTATCGGGTAAAAAAAGCAGGATCACAACAAGAACTATGCTCTTTGACGAAAATATAAATGTTGTTGAGGAATTAATAAAAGCGGCAGTTGCAGCAACAGTCAACGAGTACAACGAAAGACGAGAGTCATCAGACTTAATAACGGTGCTCACCCCCGGATTGATAGAGGATAAAGCGCAAACGGGAAAGGTGTCTTTTGGTGTAAATTACGGGGAAAAATCGCCTGATCTTGAAACTGCAGTCAATAATGCGCTTGAGGCTTTTGCTGACGGCATTGTTGTTATTTTCGCAGATGATAAAAAGCTTGATTCACTTGACGAAGCAATTGACATAAACGAAATTAAAAGTCTAACATTTGTAAAGCTTACTATGCTTGCGGGCAGAATGTGGTAAAGGAGATGATCTGTTATGCCTTACAGCTATGATATTATAAAGGAATACAACGAAAAGTTTGAAAAGGAACACAGCAGAGAGATAAAACGTCTGTCGGATGATGAACGCAATGCGCTTAAATATGTTATGTACGGCGCAGACGAACGCTTTGACAGCGATTCAAAATACTATGTTGAGATCAAAAGACAGCATATAGACGTACTCTCCGACTTTGTAAAGCGTGAGTACGGACGAGTTGCCGATATTCTTGTGCCGAATGAGTTTATTTCAGACTTTTACAATGCCTGTGATAATATGGTGCGTTATCAGTACGGACGTTCTTACAGCCGCAGAAGCTACCGCAGTAAAAATGTATTCGATCACGCTCAAAGAATTTTTGAGCTGATGAACTGCTATTATATTATCGGCAGTCTTGGTTTAAAGATCGGCGGTTTAAAGCCCGTTGTGTGTGATGAATGGGACGATAATATAAAACGCTCGATTTATCTCAGCCTGCGTATGACCGATACATTTTTAGCCGAACGTGTAAACTCGGGAGATACAGAGATCATCGGTCTGCTAAAAGATATGATGACAAGCGAAAATAATACGAATGTTTTGTCGTATTATGATATTCGTACAATTGTAAAATCGGATAATGAAGATCTGCATAAGCTTTTGTGCGGTCTGCTTGTTGCGGCTCGCTTGCAGGAGGGTCTGCGGCAGGCTATTTGTGAAAGTGCAGACAGCGGCACAGATAAAGCATTTTTTATGATACTGCAAACAATAAAGGAAAATAACCTTATTCGTTTTCCTGCCGTCAAGCGTGCGATAGCGACTTGGTGCGGCATTTGTTGGGAGGGTGATCCCGACAGAGCAACACAAAAAATTCTTGACGATATGATCTATTCTCTTGAAAGCCGTGAAAACTGTATGGAGCTTATCAACACCACGGACGCTGTTCATATACACTGCGGCTTGTGGGGACTTAGCTTTTACGATATTGCAGACCTTATCAGTGTTATTTATGCGCTGATCGGTATGGACGGTGTTCACAGCTTCAGCGCAAACGAAATACAGCTTTTGACAATAGGCTATTTTTTGCAGTGTGTTGAGATCAAGAGCGTTCAATATAAAGTGACCTCTGCCGTAATAGAAGCAGTACCCGATAATTACAAGGTATTTGCAGTTTTTTATCCTATGTATGCGTACTATAACTATAACAGCAGACGTTCTTTCCGCCGTATGGACAGTTACGCAGATCATATGTTTAAAGATAAAACAGCTGCAAAAAAGCATTATGACATTATGCTGAATTTATTTAATTCAATGGATAAAAAAGCGATCAAATATGATCCGCTTTTGTTCCCGTGGTATTCGGGCGAGATCACAAAAAGCCGTATTTTACAGTGTATGCTCGGTGCGGCAATTGCCTTGAATGACGAACAAAAGCTTGAGTACCTCGGAAATCATATTTCAGATTTTGACGCAGCAGTGAGAGCCGATGTTATTGACGTTATAGGCGCAATGCTTGAAATGACAGGCGGCAAAAATCAAGCGTTGAGAAATATTCTAATAAACGCTGCCGCCGACAAAGAATCTTATACAAGAAAAACGGCAGTTAAAGCCTTGAAAGAACAAACTCTCACAGATAATGAGTATATGGTCATTGAAGGCTTTACAAAATATAAGTCTGCCGAGGTAAGAAACGGCATTATTGACTTGCTCAAAATGCGTAAGCCGAAAGAGCTTGAAACATCTGTTGTAAGAATGCTTTCGTCTAAAGAAGAGAACATTCGCTTAGCCGCACTCGATCTGATAATGTACGCAAAGAGCGAGTACAAAAACGAGGATTTTTCAAAAGCCGTAACGGCTGCCGAGGCGGTAGAAATGCCAACTCAGCGAGAAAAAATTCTTATAGGCGAAATATCGGGGAAAACTGACAGCGAAGAATTGTCTGCCGAAAACGGTTACGGATTGTATGATATAAACACATCTATTAAGCTTGTAGATTTCAAGCCAAATATAAAGCTTGTAAGAGATTATTTCTCGGTACCGCACAAAGACCTGGTACAAATGGAGAAAGACTTGATGACGCTAATCGAAGAAAACGCAAGCCTTGAATATACGGGCTATGACGGCGAAGAAAGACTTCTCGGCAATTTTGGTTCGCTGCCTTATAAATGGTCATCTGTAAGAGAAGAGCGTGAGCGTCAGAAGGTGTGGGAGGTTATGCCTTTCCACGAGCTTTGGGCAAAGTATTACCGTGAGTCGATAAAAACTCCGCAGAGGTTCTGGGGATTGTATCTGTATCATTGCTTTGACGGTTTTTCTTATGATCTTACAAAAGAATCGAAAAAGAATTACGAGAAAACACAAAAGGACGTTTTCGGTACTCTTGCCGATTTCGATTATCAAAAAGAACTCGGTTCAAAGGATAAACGTTTTCTTGAAAACTCCTTTGCTCAGTTGAAAAGCTGTGTGTATACGTGTATTCTCAGCGAGTTTGATCCGGAGATACCTCTTGAAATTCTTCAAAACTGCGTGTTGTATTTTGCACGCTGTTTGTCACCGGAGCAGCATATTTTAATGCCCGATAAAGAGAACAGCAAGTCTTATTGGTATAGAAATCCTACGCTTTATCTTTCAAAAGCCGTACCTCGCAAGATAATAGATATGCTTATCGCTAATATCGACAAGGATTTTGACACTAATTTCCGTATTTTGCACGAGCTTCTTTTAAAGAAAAAAGAGATAAACAAAGAGCTTGAAAAAGAAAATTACCGCAGTGACGGAAGTCTTCCTATCGGAGTATATACATATATTGCCGCATTTGCAAAGGATATTATAACAAAAGACGATGTATATAAGATGATATTTGAATATATCGGACTGCCCGACTCTATCAGATCTATGAGTATGGTATGCGAGAACACATTATACTACTATGCCAAGCAGGATATAAAAAAATTCCTTGCGTTAGAGGGTAAGACTTTGACCGATAATGATA
>JAFOMO010000167.1 GCA_017418905.1 Clostridia bacterium
CCAATAACAAACTGGGATTAATACTGCTCTTTGATTAAAATCTTTAATTCTTTTCGGTCTGATTTCCGCAATACATCGTCATCGACCTTGAAATACGACAGTATTCCTGCGGCATTGCGCCTAACACAGAACAAATTATTCTGCGCCTAAATTGCACAACTTATTCCTACACAGTTCCTTAGAAATCGTCAAGAAATAACTTGAACTTTCACGCTCGCCTAATTTGCCTTGTGTGTCTTTACAATACCTTGAAATACGTCAGTATTCCTGCGGTATTGTGCCTAACACAGAAGAAATTATTCTTCGCCTGGATTGCACAGCTTATTTCTTGACAATTCCTAATAAAAATCGGAGGTATATGTATTATGAGATGCGAAGTTTGCGGAGAACATATTATTGGCGATGTAACTGCCTGCCCGTATTGCAGTACGGTTATACGCAGCAAGACTTTGAATGACAAAGAAAACATTGTTGTAACGGCAGACAAAAATTTTGATATAGGTCACTACACTGTTTCTGCCGAAGAGCAAAGCGAAGACGGAGAAGTTGAAGATATAACAAAATTTGCCGCACAAAAAAGCAGCGGCAAAAAGGTACGCATGGTGCGCAGCGGCGACGCATTTATCAGCGCAGGCGGCAATAACTACAATGCGTTGAGCAACGAGATCGACGATCACCTTGAAAATTTTGAGTTTGGCGGTAATGAAGATTCCGATTCAAAAGTACAGCTTGATAAAAAGAAGATCTCACAAGCAGAAAAGAGCACCTCTTTCGGTATAAAAATACCTGCTGACATAAAAAACAAGCAGTACAGCTTTAAAGATAAAAAGAAGGTAACTCTTGAAAAGAGAGAAGAGGGTGATATTTACGCAATACCCGATGAGCCTGCTGTTACGTTTGAACAGCGCAGTGAAACGGTAATGCTTAAAAGCGGCAATAAGACCGTCAGATCCTCTGCGCATGCAATCGGTCATGTGCCGGGAGGCGTAGTTCTTCCGCAAGGCATTTCACGCAGCGAGTTTATCAAAATACATCAGATTTCAGACATCAGATCGGCCTTTTATACTTGTGTTATGCTTATGTATTTTTATGCTTTGGTTTCGGTAGTTTCTACTCTTTTGATCTTCAGGCATCCTCTGTTTTTGCTGGATACCGTTATAGTACTTCTTTTTGCATTCTTTATTCAAACAAGATACAATGAAAAATTATCCTTTTACTGTCTGCTTTATTCTTTTGTTGATCTTGGTCTGGCAATATTCCTTGCACGTTACAGCGGACTTGCATACTTTATAATTGCGCTTGTCACCTGGTTTACTCTCTCAAGCTTTGAAAAGCTGTATAAGAAGTATGAAGAAACAGGCATTGTTATGGAGCGCAGAAACAGACCTAAATAATTATATAAGTGGAAGGTTGAAATCTTACTTTCAAATTGTTATAATAATTCTTATGAGTATACCCAAAATATAGTATATATAAGAATTGAATACAACAACATATCCGATAACTGTTTTATGGTATAAAATTCCTAAAAATGCAAATTACTATTGATTTTCATTAGAATTGTGTTATTATTAATATATCAAATTTATATTACGATAATTAGGAGGTCGATCATGATGACCGATTATAATCAATGGGAAGGCTTTGAAGGTGTCCTCTGGAAAAGAGAAGTAAACGTTCGTGATTTTATACAGAGAAATTATACCCCTTATGAGGGAGATGAGTCTTTTCTCGAAGATCCCACCGAAGCCACAAATATTTTATGGGGAGAACTGAAGAAGCTTCAGAAGGAAGAACACTCTAAGGGCGGTATTCTTGATATGGATACCGATATTGTATCTACTCTTACTTCACATAAACCCGGCTATATTAATGAAAAATACAAAGATTTAGAGAAAATAGTTGGTTTGCAGACAGACAAACCTCTGAAAAGAGCATTTATGCCTTTCGGCGGTATAAGAATGGCAGAGCAGGCATGCACAACAAACGGTTATACTCCTAACCCGGAATTTCACAAGATCTTTACCGAGTATCATCAAACGCACAGCGACGCTGTTTTCTCGGTTTATACCCCCGAAATGAAGAAATGCAGACACGCTCATATTCTGACCGGCTTGCCCGACACATACGGCAGAGGCAGAATTGTCGGTGATTACAGGAGAGTTGCTCTTTACGGCATAGATTTCTTGATAGAAGAAAAGCAAAAGGATCTTGCAAACTGCGGAGACGGTACTATGTATGAAAATATAGTACGCAGCAGAGAAGAGATCGCTATGCAGATAAAGGCTTTGAAGGATATGAAAAAAATGGCTGAGTCATACGGTTATGACATTTCTCAGCCTGCAAAAAATGCGCACGAGGCTGTTCAGTGGCTCTATTTCGGTTATCTGGCAGCTATAAAAACACAAAACGGCGCAGCTATGAGTGTCGGACGTATTTCTACGTTTTTGGATATATATATCAAGCGTGACATTGATACAGGTATTATTACCGAAAGTGAAGCTCAGGAGCTTATAGATCATCTGGTAATGAAATTCCGAATGGTAAAATTTGCCCGTATTCCGTCATACAATCAACTGTTCTCGGGAGATCCTGTCTGGGCAACTCTTGAAATGGGCGGTATAGGTATGGACGGCAGACCTCTTGTTACAAAAACAGATTTCCGTTTTCTTCATACACTTGAAAATATGGGACCTTCACCCGAACCAAATCTGACGGTACTGTATTCTTCAAAGCTGCCTGAAAACTTCAAAAAATACTCGGCAGATATTTCTATCAGAACAAGCTCCGTACAGTATGAAAATGATGATGTTATGAAGCCTGTCTGGGGCGACGATTATTCAATATGCTGCTGTGTATCCGCTACAAAAACGGGAAAAGAAATTCAGTACTTCGGCGCAAGAGTTAATCTTGCAAAGTGTTTGCTTTATGCAATAAACGGCGGTGTAGACGAAAAAGAGCTTTCTCAGGTAGGTCCGAGATATGCTCCCATAACATCTGAATATCTTGATTATAATGAAGTTTGCGATAAATTTTTGGATATGATGAAATGGCTTGCCGGCGTATATGTAAATGTACTGAATCTGATACATTATATGCACGATAAGTATTATTACGAAGCAGCAGAAATGGCTTTGATAGATACGGTTATCGAGCGATCTTTTGCAACAGGCATTGCAGGCTTTTCTCATGTTGTAGATTCATTGTGCGCTATTAAATACGCAAAAGTAAAGACTGTAAGAAGTGAACAGGGTATCGTTGTCGATTATATTACAGAGGGTGATTTTCCTAGATACGGCAATGACGACGATCGCGCAGACGAAATGGCAGTATGGCTTTTAAAGACATTTATTGATATGGTAAAAACACACCATACTTACAGAGACAGTCACCCGTCAACATCAATATTGACAATAACTTCAAATGTTGTATATGGTGAGGCAACAGGTGCAACACCGGACGGAAGAAAAGCATGGCAGCCCTTTGCCCCGGGAGCAAATCCGAGCTACAGCGCAGAGCAGAACGGCTTGCTTGCGTCTTTGCGTTCGGTTGCAAAGCTGCCGTATATATGGGCGCTTGACGGTATATCGAATACGCAGACAATAAGCCCTGATGCACTCGGACATTCCGAGAAAGAGAGAATTGATAACTTAGTTTCTGTAATGGACGGTTACTTTGACGAGGGCGCACACCATCTGAATGTTAATGTTTTTGGTACTGAAAAGCTTATTGACTGTATGGAACATCCCGAAAAAGAAGAATACGCAAATTTCACTATTCGTGTGTCGGGCTATGCCGTAAAGTTTATCAATCTTACAAGAAAACAGCAGTTAGACGTTATTGCACGTACTTGTCATCATAAATTGTAATTATGGCATACAGATACGATAAAGAAGAGATAAAAGGCAAGGTTAATTCACTTGAAAGCTTTGGTCTGGTTGACGGTCCCGGAGTTCGTTTTGTAGTATTTATGCAGGGCTGTGCATTCAGATGCAAATATTGCCATAATCCCGAAACATGGGGCAGGGGCGGTTCTGATTGGACAGCACATCAGCTTTTTGATAAGGTTTACAGATTTAAAAGCTATTGGAGGAATAACGGCGGTGTGACCGTAAGCGGCGGCGAACCTCTGCTGCAAATGGATTTCCTTATTGAGTTTTTTACACTTCTGAAAACAAAAGGAGTTCATACCGTAATAGACACGGCAGGTCAGCCTTTTTCAAAAGAAAGTGAGTGGCTCTCTCGTTTTGAAAAACTAATGTCGCTCACCGATCTTGTTATACTTGATCTCAAAGAGTGGGACAGAGAAAAGCATAAGGCTCTTACAGGAATGTACAACGACAATGTAAAAGAGCTTGCAGTTTGGCTGTCGGACAACGGGAAAGATATGTGGATAAGACATGTGCTTGTTCCGGGACTTACCGACAGCGAGAACGATCTCAGAGCAATGGGTGAGTTTATCGCAGGACTAAAAACAGTCAGAAAAACAGAGGTGCTTCCTTACCATGCGTTTGGTGTCCCAAAGTGGGAAAAGTTAGGCTTAGAATATGAGCTTGCAGACGCAGTATCGCCTGATGAAAAACAAATTTCATGTGCAGAATTTTTGCTGGGAATAACTAATAAATAAAAGAAAAGCCCTTTTGCCGGGGCTTTTTTGTTTGGCTGTCAATAATTGACAAATGTTTTTTATTCGGAATTTAATATTATTCCGTATTAAAATAATCAACATTTGTAAGATATTATATTTATCATCTATAATATAGAGATATATTGGTCTAAAAAGCTGAAATAAGCTATAAATATGCCATATCAGCAAAATAATTCTTAAAATAGGTTGATTTTTTCAAAAAATGTGTTATAATGGAATTATGCAGAGCATTAAGTTTAAATTATTATTAATGGTGAAAACATTGACAATTGATTAACACATAATAAGTATATGTTTGCTGTAATTTGAGGTATAATAAGGAATCGTCAAGAAATAACTTGCACAACTTATTTCTTGACAATTCCTAATATAACACAATGCTCCGATCACCGCCTCAATTATGTAAGACACATAACCATACACGAAAATTTATTCCGAATCTTGTATGCCTATTCAGTGATCATTGCTGTGCATATCCATCAAATTTACAGCTTATTAATTACACCCGATATGCTAATTCCTTTGTTTAAGCAGATATTACAGGATTACTGCTAAGCACGAAAAACATAGTAAAGGAGATTGTTAAAATGTTGCTAACACATGTAAAAATTAGGGCTGTTGAGAACACAGGTACAAAAATGCTTGGCTTTGTAAGTTTAACTTTAGACGATATGATTGTAGTACACGATATAAAAATATTAAATGGTCAAGATGCTTTGTTTTTGGCAATGCCAAGCAGAATGAAGAAGTCCGGAGAATTTAGTGACATAGTTCATCCTATCAGAAAAGAAGTAAGAAAAGCTTTAGAGGATATTGTATTTACAGGTTATGATTATATGAAACAGAATAATGTTGCCATTCTCGATCTTTATCCGAAAGAAGGAGCAAAAGATTCTTTACCTGATCAGACCTTTGAAGATTTCGAAATTTCGGAGTTTGACAAGAGCGCAGAATAATAGAATAAAAAATATTTAAGCCCGAGAGTGTTCCCGGGCTTTTGTTTTTTGATATATATTATTCCGGTATACAGTTATTGTGATATGCGGCTAATTCGCACCGGGATTATCATAATAAAAGCTGCTGTTATAGTTTTCTATCCGATCAACAATTTTTGAGCAGAATAATCATCGTTTATCCGGTACTCAAACGCACCGTAAACATAAGTTTCCCGTGATAATTCTAAAACAGCGTTATCAGGTGTGTTGACTGTCTCCGCAGCAGGGGAGAGCATAAATGATGATGTGAGCATTGCAGCGGCAATAAGGAACTGTCAGAAAATAACTTGAACATTTATACTTGTCTAATTTGCCCTGTGTGTCGTTACAACACCTTGAAATACGTCAGTATTCCTGCGGTGTTGTGCCTAACACAGAACAAATTATCCTGCGTCTAAATTGTTCA